>CAYWBV010000209.1:0-7159 GCA_964455785.1 uncultured Maribellus sp. | reverse complement strand
GGAGCGAACCAGCGGATAACCGGGCAGGCAGAATATTCCTTCTTCTCGCCGGTAAAAACCAATCCGGGGATTTTTTTCCATTTCGACAAATCGGTGGAGCGGGCAAATTTGAAACAAAACTGCACAGGCTTGTCCGATTCATACGCCATTAAGAAACCTTTTTCGTCGCGGCACACTGAGGAATTAAAAAGATGCTCGCCGCCTTCAGGCAGGATTACTTTTTCGGTTTTCCACGTTTTCAGATCAGAAGTTACCAACCGGTCGATTCCGGTGGAATTCATCACTTTCCCAAAGTCGGTAAATTCGAGTGCAAACACATTCAGTTCGTTCCCGTGAACCAAAGCGGAAACAAACGAATGCCCCTGTCCGAACCGGGCAACTTCTTGTCCCGTGGTTAAATCGTCGATAAACAGGAACGCATTTTCACCTTTTGCATACATCTCGCCCGGACGGCAATTGGCCACCAGCAAAAGGCGCGACTGAAAAATCACCGGTGTATTCTCCATCAGCATCTCATGTTTGCCAGAAAAAGCGAATGGCAATTTGGTCAGTACCGGACGCTCAGGAACCTGAGCGCTTAACGTACTGAATAATCCGAATACAAAAAGACAGACAATAAGTTTTAGTTTTAATTCATTCATTGGTTTGATTTTATCAGGATAAGTTTTTTCTAAAAATTCATTTTTGAAATATCAAGTTCATTCCCGTCCGGCGATATTTTCATGGTTACCTTCCGGGTTCCTTTAAAATGATATACGATTTCGTCGTCGTTTCCGATGAAGGGCTTTACCCGTTTTTTCAGTTCATCGCCCGCCATATCGTCGGTGATGATCCATTTTCCTTTTCCGTCGCTGAATTCCTTGGTTCCTCCGGTATAACCGGCAACCAGCTTTTTGGGGGCAAAACGTGCCGATGTGACCACCACCAGTCCATTTTTCTTCACCAGTTCATTGATGTCGGCAAGGGTTTGATTGCTCATAAACAGGCCGCACAAAAAGGCCAGTTTCACGGTTTTAAGATGTTGTTTTGTTACTGAATCGTCGAACACAACGGGCGAGTTGGCCGGTGCAAAAGAGCGGTGCGGCATTCCCTTGTAATAGTTTCCTGCATTCCACGAGAGGCTTTCTTTTTTCACCATTCCGTGGGTAATAGTATGCCAGGCTTTTATCCACTCTTCCGATTCGGGGCTTGTATTAAGGTTGTAGGCGCCGAACAGCCAGTCTTTCCAGTACAGGTCAATCGTCTGGCCACCTTCCTCAACGCTGCAAAAAACATCTTTCCCCTGTCCCCATTCAGTGTCGTCGAAACGGATGATGGCGATTTGCGGTTCAAAATCGCGGAACGAGTACGGGCGCGGATTCGAGGGGATGTACTCTTTCACAAAAGCCCGGAATACTTCTCCTCTTTCTCCCAGCTTTACATTTTGGTTCTCGTCCAGCGAATAAAGACTGCCCACATTTTCGACATACGCTTTATCGGCCCCGGCCCAGTAGGCAAACAACAGGTTTCCCTGCAATTCTTTGGCGCTGTGCCCCGGGTAGGTGTTGTGGTTCCAGAAATCCAAGCAAGCCCACAATTCCTGGTTATATTGCAGACAAGCGCCCATCGCACAGGCCGCCCACACATTCGACCAGTTTTCCTTCATTTGCTTGTATGCGGGAGTCATTCCGGCCCGTGCAAAATTGTGGAACAAAACCGGCCAAACATGCTCGGTCAGCACTTTCCCATTACCAAATCCCTGGCTGTAACCGACCAGCGATTTGGCTCCTTTAAGCACCGCTTCGTCTGCCGATCTAAAATCCATCCCGGTAGGTTCGGCCAAACTGACCCGTTCGACACCCGGATTGCGCAACGCAATGGTGAGGTTGCGGGTGATTTGCGAATGTTCCAGTTCATCGTACAACGTTCCCCAAAAAGCAGGCGATTGCTGAATGCTTTTCAGCACCTGTGGCGGGAACCTGAACTGGTGCAGTTCGCCGGGCTGTTTGACCCAGTTATGCCCATCGGTACTCAACATGTCGAGGCTCCAGTTTCCCGACTCCACGTTGAAAACTATTTTCAGATTCTTTTCTTCCGCCCGGTCGAGCAATTTTTTTAAGGTCGCGGCCTCTTCTTCAATAGTGCCTTTGGGCCCGCGGTATTTGTAACTGATGAAATCGATGCCCAACGCCTCCATTGCCGGATAATTGAAAAACTCACCGGTTTGATATTTGTCGCCCGAGTTATCGACCCCGACAAAAAAATGTTTTTCCGCAGCCTGCCGGTGCTTTTGCTGTGCCGCAACCGGACGGACTGTGATACAAACTGCAAAAATAAAAACAATGAAAAATTTCGTTCTAAACCAAAAAAAATTCTTAACTCTCATGTTTTCTGATATTTTAATGCGACTTGTTTAATCGTTACTGACCGAAGGAGGCCGGCTGACCGGATTGCTTCCCCATTCTTTGTTGGGCTGGTTGCCCATTTCAAATTCCAGCGTTCCACCTGCCATCAGCGTCTGGTAATTAATCCACGGTTCATCGAATGGTTTCCCGTTCAGTTTGGCCGACTGGATGTAAAAATTGTCCTCGCTCACGTTATTGGCGACGATGGTGAAACTTTTTCCATTATCGAGATGAAGGGTCAGTTCAGGAAAAATGGGAGAACCAATAAGGTAAACGGGTTGTACGGGGTCGTACGGGAACAATCCCATGGCGCTCGTTACAAACCACGATGCCATCGCACCAGCGTCGTCATCCATCGTTTCGATGTAACCCCTCGGGTCGGCGCGGTAAATGCGATCGGTTATCGGTTCGTCGAACGGCCCGTGGTTGTGGTACAACTGGACGACCTCTTTGGTGGTGAAGGTCCGAGCCCATTTTTGCGTCAGATACGGTTTCCCCAGAAAGTTAAACAGGAAGGGTGCATGGTAATCGGGTTCGTTCAAAGCCATATAAAAATCATTTTCAAAGAAATACTCCAGGTCGTCGGCCACTTTCTCTTTTCCCCCGGCCAGTTCAATAAAGCCATCCGCGTCGTGCAGCACAAACCAGCGGTAATGCCAGAGGTTGCCTTCGTAAGTGTATTTGTCAATCACTTCCACATCGTCAACTAGTTTTCCTTCAGGAGTAAAAAACCCACGCACATGTCCCTGGTTGTCTTTTTGTTCGGCACACCACAATTTTTTATACTGAAGGGCCGCTTCTTTCAGGCTTTTGGCCGCTTCTTCTTTTCCCAGAGCTTTCGCCATTTCGTAAACAAAATAGGCGTGGTAGTCACTTTCCAGTTGGTCGCTCAGGTTTTTGACACCACCTTTTTCAAAATCTTCTTTCATCCCGCGAAAGGCTGCTTCTGCATCAAAATCGCCCAGGCCTTTGTTCCAGGCATCCATGATGACCGAACCGGCAAACTCCATGCGGATATTGGGCGTGGGCCAGTATTGGCGGTCGCCGCCTGCCCGGTGTTTGTAAAAATCGACCAGCGAGCGGGCAATGTTTTTTGCAATCTGCGGCTCCATGAGCGACACCAGCGAATATTTACGAAAATCGTCCCACAGGCTCCAGGTACAATAGTAGGTAAAATCGGGGGCCGTTTGTTTCGTGTCGTACAACGAATCGGGCTGATTGGCTGCACGGTAAAGCCCAGTTTTGGAGGTGGCGTTGTTGGGAACCAAATACGAGTGGTATAAATGGGTGTAAAAAATGGTTTTCAATTCTTCGGAACCGTCTTTCACTTCCATTTTCGACAGTTTTTCGCGCCATACCGAAGCTGTATTTTCGCGTGTTTTATCGAAATCCCAGTGGTCAATTTCGGTGGTGGCATGCAATAGGGCCAGTTCTTCGCTCACAGGCGACAAGCCCACTTTCAGTTGCACCGTGTTTTTTTCTTTTCCTAAAAAATTCAGCCAGACGCCAATATCGTTTCCTTCGCGAACGGACTGGGTGCCAGTTTCTTCGCCCTTCCAAGTGGTGAACGATTCAAACGGCACATCCGAAACAATAGCAAAGTACAGTTGATGATAACCGCCTCCCCGGTTGTGGAGCGACTTAATCATCCCAGTAATTTCGCGGTCGCTTTTTATGTTCAGGCTGGCATCAAGCATCCCCACGTAGCTGTGCGACAAATCCACGGCAATATACCGGTCATTTTTCTTTTCTTCGGGAAACGTGTACCGGTGAAACCCCACCCGCTCGGAAACGGTCAATTCGGCTTTTACGCCCGATTCCAGCACTAACTTGTAATAACCGGCCGACGCTTCTTCCTCCGATTTGATGTATTTCTCGCGAAACCCTTCGATTTTAGGCGTGAATTTTCCAATCCCCGGTTTAATAAGCAGGCCGCCGCCTTTGCCCTGCGAGCCGCCTCCGGGAATACGCAGGTGCGAAAAACCTTCGATGTATTCGTCTTCGTAATAATACCCGACATGCGAATCACCTTCAGTTTCGGGAGATAATTGTACCAGCCCGAACGGATAACTCGCGCCGGGATACAACTGCCCGTTGTCGCCTTCGGTACAAATAAACGGATCGACATATTTCAGCGGGTCAAAACTTTCGGTTTTCGTACTTTTTGAACACGAAACGGCCCCGGCCAGAAAAGCCAGAAACCAGATATGAATAAGTTTTTTTTTCATGATAGTTTTTATTTTCAGGATGTCGATCGTTTATTCACAATGATATGGTCCGTGGATCGACTTAATTTTAAAACTTTCTTCCGAGTCGTCGAGGATATAAATCATATAACTTTCGCCGCCGGAATTAACACGGACAACAATGTGCCCCTGCTGGCTTTTCAGGTTATCGACACGACCGGTAACAACACGGGTTTCTTCCATGATGTTGGTAGCAAAAATATCGCGTGGACCGGGGTATGTCCAGGTTGACATCATACGCGCCAGCACACTGTTGTCGGGCTGGCTGGGCGACCATACCTGGATGATATGGACCTGCGGGCGTACAGCCTGCAAAAACGGAACGCCCATTGCATCGAAATAAGCGTGATGATTGGCAAGGCAAATTTCCACGGGGCCGGTTACCAAACCTACGGGAGTTTCAATGTCCTGCCACGATCCGGGCGCACCGGCGGTAATATCGCCGCCGTTAAAATAGTCGAACTTTCCGTATGACAAACGGAAGGCACTGCTACACTTATTTTCTCCGGGATATTCATTCGGCGGAAGACTTTCCAGCGCCGGGAAATGGTTTCGTGCGGTATTGGCAACCCCTGTCCATACATGGCCGTTTGCCGCAATATTGCGAATTTCAAAGTCAGGATACTTTTCAGGGTTCCGGAGCAGCGAAAACTGCCGGTTGTCGCCTACCCTGAACTGTTCGGCCACCACTCCGTTTTTTTCGGTGCTCCACTTCACAAACTGAATATAATTTTGAATGTATTCGGCATTTTGCGGCGTCGGCCAGTTATAGGCAGGCCACCCCCGGTCAACCAGTTTCCCGATGGGAAGAAATTCGGCCACTTCTGTAATTCCTGATAACTGGTACGCACCATTTTCAGACATTTTTGCACCGGGATACGTTTCCCCGATGTGATCGTCGTGAAAATGGGTCAGCAGCACATAATCAAGTTTTTTGGCCGGTTGATTATTCAGATAATGAAGGATGTAACGGGCAATCCACTCTCCGGGTTCGCGACTTCCATTGGGTTTGGGGTCGGTAACCCTTGGTTTTGCCTGTTGTGTGGCGCCTGCATCCACGAGCATGGTTGTCCCGTCGGGGAGCATAAAAAATGCACACTCGCCTTTCCCGGTGTTGATGTGGTGAATATCGAGGTTCCCTTCTTCCCAGCCGGAAAATTTATCGCCGACTTTCAACTGAGCCTGGACAGTCAGGCCTGCTGTCAATACCAATAAAATTCCTAAAATTGTCAGTGTTGCTTTCATTCATTTATTTTTAAGATTGCTTCGCTTAATTATTGTAATTACGTCTATTATTCAATCCTATTTCCAACAGAATTGAATTCGCTCCAATAAACCGGGGCTCATTTATCGGTTTTACTTTGTACTATCAAATAATGGCTTCTGAGATTCAATACCCAAATCACGGACTGCCGGCAGGGTATGAACGATATCGTTTACCAGGGGAAAATCGACCCCGGCGCTGAACAACATTTTTATTTCTTCGGGCGAGTCGGTACCAAAATAATTAACCTTGATCCCACTCTTTTTGAGTTGACTAACACTTGCGGCAAAATCGGTATAATTCGATTTTTTGAGGAGTTGAATAAATTCAGTTCTGGCGCTGATGGTGGCAGCAACATATTCTTCAGCCGATTCCTGCCGATCCATGTTACAGATTTTTATTCCGGGGACAGCATCTTTTGCCAGGCGGGCAGCTTCGGCGCTGCACGACAGAAAAGCCTGGTGCAGCCGTCCTTGCTTTTCAACCAGCCGGGCAATCATTACCGGCAATTCGCCCTCGCCCTTGATGTGAATATTGAGCCAGACATTGAGTGGCATTTCATTCAGTACTTCTTCCGGAGTTGGAATTTGAACTCCTGCAAATTCCGGAGCTTTCCAGCTTCCGGCATCCAGTTTCCGGATTTCTTCGAAGGTAAGCTCCGATACTTTTCCTTCTCCGTTGGTGGTGCGGTCAACCTTCGAATCGTGTGACACCACCATCTGGTTGTCTTTGGTCAGCCACACATCAAATTCGATCATGTGGGCGCCGGCTTCCACGGCAGCACGAAATGCCGGAATGGTATTTTCGGGGTGGGTTTCCATCGCCCCGCGGTGAGCACACAAACCACGTTCAGGAAGTTCAATCCCTGATTTATTCGTTGTCCGGGAACAACTGCCCGTAAATAAAAAACAGGCAATCAATATCCAGCCGGTAATTATTTTCATTTGCATAGTCTATATTTAAATTTTTGTTTTTCAATACTATCTGTCATCAGGATTTAAGTTGTAACAGTTCAGCATTTAAACCTTCTGCCTTAATTGAATACAGTTGTTTTTGGAATCTGACTGTTAAGCTTTTGGATTCTTCTGACAAATTCCAGAGGATTACCGAGTTTATGCCGGGATACCAGGCACAAACCACGGGGAGATCTTCCACAACATAGGGGACATTATCGAGTTCTGGTACTATTTTTTGCTTGAACCGGAAAATATCCTCCAGCGTTTCGGGTAAATACATCCATCTTTTTTCATCGTTCAACTCCCTGA
>CAYWBV010000208.1:0-7202 GCA_964455785.1 uncultured Maribellus sp. | reverse complement strand
AAAAAAGTTTATTTATTTTCTTCTGTCCAATTAATTTTGAAAAGATTCCTTGCTTCGCTGCGGAATGACAGACTTTTAATGATATTTGCAGTTGGGAGGAGGTGGGTTGGTTTCGCCTTAGGCGAAACCAACCCACCTCCTCCCAAAACATAAACCACTGATTGTCATTTCGTCTCGCCTGAAAGGCGAGAGAGAAATCTCAACTTGAAATATTTTAAAAGAAGTATACCGGACAACAATGTAATTCTTTCTTCTGTTCAGCGAAAATAATAATCAGAAAAGCAACAGAAGAAACCTGTACTCTTTTAGTTCGTTTCGTAATATTTTTAAGGCGTTGGAAATCTGGGTTTCAACCGTACGTTTTGAAAGGTTTAACTGGCTGGCTATTTCGTCGTTCGATAGTCCTTTCAACCGGTTAAGTAAAAAAACCTCGCGTGCCCGTTCCGGGATTTTGTTCAGCGCGTTGGTAATCTGTTCCTGAAGTTCGGAAACCACAAAAAGATCGGGATGATACAAAATATCGTTTTCAACCATCTGTTGCATTTCATTCAACGTTTTTTCCCTGATTTGTTGTTTTTTCAGAAAGTTGAAAGCCCGGTTTTTGACCGAAACAAAAAAGTAGCTTTTTAGTGAAGATGTGTGTTGTATGTTTTTTCGGCCGTCCCAAAGATGCACAAAAAAATCCTGGACAATCTCTTCCGCTTCGGTTGAGTCGAGTACGATATGCCGCGCAAAAACCACCAGTCCGGGATAATAGAAACGGAAAATCAGTTCGAAAGCAGTTGAATCGCCGTCCAATAAACGATCGACAAGCTTTTTTTCTTCTATCCCGTTGATGATGGTCATGGACAAAAATAACGTTACTTTTTTAACTTTTCCGGTTCCTCCGCTTTTCCACTTCTTTAAAAACCCTGAAAAAATTTCCTCCCCAAACTTTGAATATTTCTTCTTCGGTGTAACCGCGGCGGAGCATTTCGGCGGTAATGTTAGGCATCTGGCTCACATCGGCGCAATCGGCCAGGCCGCCGCCGCCGTCAAAATCGCTGCCAATACCAACATAATCGATACCCACCAGATTTTTTACATAATCAATGTGATCAACACAATCGGCAACCGTGGGTAACGATTTCGGATATTTTTCCCCGATTTCGCGCCACTGCCGTCTTATTTTCTCTTTTTCGGTATCGTTCATCGAATTGAACGTGGTACTAAAAATCTGCCTGATTTCTTTCTCTTTTTGAAAACGGACGGAAGTTGTATCCGGGTCTTTAATATAATCGTCGAGCAGACAAATCTGGATAACGCCGCCGTTTTTTGCCAGCGCCTGAATCATTTCGTCGGTCATGTTGCGGGGATGGTGTGCAATGGCCCGGACGCTCGAATGCGAGGCAATCACGGGCGATTTGCTTTGTTTTATCACATCGAAAAACGCTTCGTCGGAAATGTGGGAAACGTCCACCATCATTCCCAGTTTGTTCATTTCTTTGACAACTTTTATCCCAAACCCGCTTAATCCGTGGTGTTCCGGGCCTTTTTTGTCGGTTGACGAATCGCAGACGTCGTTGTTGTACGAATGGCAAAGCGTGATATACCGCACCCCTCGGTCATAAAATTCCTGTACCCGGGTGATGTCGGTCCCCAGCGGAAAACCGTTTTCCATACCGATGTAAATGGCGCGTCTTCCGGCTGCTTCCAACCGTTTTGCATCGTCGGAGGTTGTGGCTATTTCAGCCACATCGTTGTATTTTTGACAAACGGCATACGTGGAATCAATCATTTGGTGGGCAAGTTGATAAACGGCTTCCGTATTTTCCTTTGTTCTTTCCTTTTGCCCGGTAAACGCCGCAAAAAATATGGCATCCAATCCGCCTTCCTTCATCCTCGGAAAATCGACCCTGCTTTGCGGGGCGGCATTTTTTTTTCCCACATCAAAACCTTGCTGAAGCAGCGCCATCGGGGTGTCGCAGTGTGTATCCACGGTCAGAGCCTTTTTATGGATTGCGCCCGTCCGGTTGTCCAGCTCCTGTGCGTTTAATCCGCAAACTATTCCTGTCAAAAACAGAAATCCTAATCCCAAAACTTTTAACATAAACTCTATTTTATTACAACTGAATTGAAATGCAATATTAAACAACATTTGTTTCGGTTTTTTACCCGACAGTGAAAAACTGTTTCCAAAAACCTGGCTTCGCCCAATTTATTACCTTTGTTTCCAAAAAAACTGCGGAGATAAAACGATTTTGATTTTACAAAAACAATATAATTCTACTTTGACAAATTGGTCTGGAAACGGATTTTTCTTCTTTTTTACCCCGCCCCTAAAGGGTGAAAGAAGAAAAACCCACTTGTTCCCTTTAGGGATTCAGGGTAAAAACAAGTGGATTTTTCGAAAGTGTCAAAGTAGAAATAAATAATTTATAATAATGAAAAAGCCGGTTTTCAAAACTCTTTTCAGAAGATGGTTTACACTTCCACTCGTTGCCGTTCTTCTATTTTTGCTGACGTTTGTTTTTTCGAAAAATCCTTTTCTCACCGAAACCGTTTATTCCCAAAGAATTTACCCGGTATTTGCCACTGTCATTTCATTCATTAGTTCAGCTTTCCCTTTTTCTCTCGATGATTTTTTTTACCTGTCAATCGTTGTGTCCGTAGGGTTATCGCTTGTTTTTATCATCTTCCAAAAAAAACAGAGAAAGCGGGCAGCCAAAATTCTTGTCAACCTTGTTGCCGGGTTTTACATTCTGTTTTACCTGTTTTGGGGTTTTAATTATTACCGCCCCGGGTTAAATGCGCGGCTGCAACTGCAAGAGAGCAAACCCGATACGGAAGAGTTCAAAAGAATCCTTTCACTGCTGGTAGAACGGGTAAACACCAACTACAACACGTTCGACCATTTTTCGATGGCCGAAACCGACAGCCTTGTGGAAGCCGGATACCGGCAGTACGCCGATATTTTAAAAATAAATTACCCCAACGGGAAGCGGCGGCCAAAACCCATTACCTTCAGCCGTACTTTTGCGAGGGCTGGCATTTCGGGTTATTTCGGGCCGTTTTTCAATGAAATACACATGAACCAGTTCATCCTTCCGGTAGAATATCCGTTTGTGCTGGCACACGAAAAAGCGCACCAGTTTGGCGTTACCAGCGAAGCAGAAGCCAACTTTCTGGCGTGGCTGGTGTGCAGCCGGAGTTCGTCCGAAAAATTACGCTATTCGGCCTACATACAAGCGCTGCAATCATTTTTATACCAGGGCTCGATGATCGGGATAAAACCCGATGCACTCAGTCATCTCGACAAAAGGGCAAAAGCCGATTTCCTTGAAATTTACAACCACTGGAAGGAACTCAGAAATGAACACATCGACAAAGCAACCAGCAAAGTTTATGATACTTATCTGAAAGCTAATAAAGTAGAACAGGGAATCGACGATTACTACGGCATGGTGAAATTTATCATGGATTTTTCACTCGACTCTGATTTTAACCAAAAAGTGGATGCCAACCGCCGGTAGATTTTGATCAAAAATTAACCGTCTTTTTTTTTTGCACCGAGAAACATACTGGCCGCCCAACCTACTGCAAAACACGAAACAACTCCGGTTGCAGAGTAAACAATTAAATGGACCGGTTGATAAACGGCCACAAAAATCTGGACCAGAATGCTTGCGACTATCCCGGTTAAAGCTCCGGCAGAGTTTGCCCTTTTCGATAAAATTCCCAACAAAAAGACACCCCCGAGGCTACCGATAATCAGTCCGAGAACTTTTTGGAATTCGTCCCAAAGCGATTTTATGTCCATGGTGGCCATCATAAAAGCAAACAATGTCCCGGTAATTCCGATAATTAAAGTAACAATCCTTGCCAGTTTTAGCTGTTTCATATTTTTACTCCATCCGAAACGAAAATGAACATCCGTTGAGTAAGCGGTTGCCGCCGAATTCATACTGCTGCTCAGGCTACTCATGGCAGCCGCAAAAATACCTGCAATCAGCAATCCTGAGATTCCGGCAGGTAACTGCGACGCAATGTACCAGGGAAAAATAGCGTCGTTGTTTTGAAAAGCAGGGTTCATTTCTGCGGGGAAGCTCTTGTAAAAAACAAACAATGCCGTCCCGACAAAAAAGAATATTAACGTAGCCGGAATGGTTAAAACAGCGTTTGTCCAGACACTCCGGTTGGCTTCTTTTTGCGTTTTTGTGGTCATATACCGTTGTACCATGGTTTGGTCGGTCCCGTAAGTGGTAATATTGGCAAAAATTCCGCCCAGCAACATCACCCAAACGGTAGGTTGTTTCAGCGACAATGTTAAATCGAATACATTAAATTTATGCCTGTCGGCGGCAACTTCCATTATCGTTGAAAAACCTCCGTCGATTTTTATAATAATCAGCGCCAGCGACAAAAGCGCACCACCTAACAAAACAATCACCTGCACAACATCCGTCCAGATGACCGCTTCAATGCCGCCCATCATGGTGTAAATAAGGCTGACAAAACCCATCAGCGCGATGCAGACAAAAATGTCGATTCCGGTGACCACATTCAGTGCAATGGATGGAAGAAAAAGTACCACACCCATTCTTCCTACCTGGAAAAGAATAAAAGAGAGGCTGCCGATGAGCCGGATAACAAGGTTAAACCGGTTTTCGAGAAATTCGTAGGCCGAGGTAACATTGAGCCTTCGGTAAAACGGAATAAACAACCCAATAATCACCGGGGCCACCAGAAAAATGGTCATGTTCAGCATAAAATACCCCCAGTCGGTTGCATAGGTTTTGGCCGGAATAGCCATAAATGTGATGGCGCTCAGCGCCGTGCCGAAAATACTTAACCCGGCCGCCCACCAGGGAATTCGTCCCCCTCCTTTAAAATAATCGTTGGTATTTTTCTGTCGTTTGGCGAAAAACCAGCCCATTCCGGCCAGGATAAAAAAGTAGAGGGCAATAACCACAATATCCAAAGATTTCAGGTGCCTGCTGTCGTTGATAATTTCGATTTTCAGGATTCCGGGAGTTCGTATTCCCGGCCTGATTTCGCCGGTTGGAATAATAAAACTGTCGCCCCACTGAACGGCAGATGTGGTTACCTGCCCGGTATTCGGGAGCTCAGCGATTTCGTAGGTTTGATAGGTCAGCGTGTTAAACCCGAACATCTTTTTTCCGAATCCCGGGTGGTTTTGTAATTGACCGGTTAAATTTTTCTGAAACTTTTCCAGTTCATTTTGAATAGTTTGATTTTTGTTTTTAATGGACTGAAGTTCTTTGATGTGTTTTTCAATACCCGCCTGTTTTTGCATCAGCTCACCATTTGCCCCCGAAGCAAAAACAATGGTACCGGCCCCGACCGGAAATGCGGTTCCGGCCATAAACGGAAACTCCTTATTATTCCCTTCGGAGATGACCGACCACTTTTTTAATGAAGGGTTGTAAACATGTGCATCGTAAAGCATTTCAACTTCGCCGTTACTTTTAATATTTCTTCCTGAAAAGAGATAAAAACTGTTGGTTTCGCCGTTACTTTGCGCCGCCCCAACGGCAAAAGCGCGGGGTTGCCCGTCCCACGCAGGAAGGATTTCCCATTTCCACGCTGAAGGACTGGCGCCCGACAAATCGAGCGAAAAAAAGACCTTTTGAGAAATACCGTTTGTTTCGGATAAACCCCCGGCTACAAAAAGAGTATTATTCACTCTGCCAAAAGCAAAATTAGCCAGAGGAACCGGAAGTTGCGGCCCCGGAGTTATCTCAACCGTTTCTTTTTCCGGAAGATAATCCATGAACCAGCTTTCTGAAATACACCCGCTGTTTGTATTTCCGCCAAAACAAAATAACCCGAAAGGCGTTGAAACGGCGCCTCCGTAACCGGCAGCAAACGGAATTTTATCATCCATTCGCTTCCAGGAATAATCGCCTTCACCGTTTTTCTGCAAAATGAAAATTTCATCGTAATACGTTTTTGAACCTCCTTTCCAAGGAACATCGCCGGGGAAATTTGCGCCACCGGCAACAATCAAAACATTGTCGTCGATTCCTGTGTAAACCCCGGCCAACCCGGGCTGAACCGAATAACCCGAATTGGGCGGCAGTTCGGGCAGCGAAGAAAACCTGAAATAAGGGCTCCCGGCAAAAATTGCCGGAATCAGTGCAAAAAAAGCGAAGATGCAAAGGATATACTTCATTTGTTTATATGTTCATAATTTAGTATCAAGGCACTATACGAAAAAATACAGGACATGAAAGTTTTTTTGTAAATCAGTGGCTGTATTCATTCTTTTATTTTTCAAAAAACTCAGGAATAATTTGTTTTGCCTGATTTCGTACCGGTTCAGCCAATTCTTCAGGAATGGATTGATAGGGCCAGCGTAATTTTGATCCAACATCAGCCCAGCCACCCAGCAACACCATAAATCGATCGCAGGCATGGTTGGGATAAAATTGTTTTGTTATAAACGGTTCAATCAGGGTCTTCATAAAAATTTTGACCCGTTTTTCCAGTTCCAGCGCGGCTTCCCTATCCGTTTGTATAAGATTATACCATTTTTGTGCGGCAAAAGGGTTCAGACAAGCCATGTTGGAATAGGCGCCATGCGCGCCAAACATTATTCCGCTGGCCAGGTTATGCCCGGGAATAAAAACCGAAATTCCATCACTGTTTTTCCTGACCGATTCGTACCATTTCAAATCGGAGTTGTGATCAAAAACCTTTACGCCCATTAACGAGGGAACCTGCTTTTTCAGCGCCGCCCAGTCTTCGGGCACAAGCTGCTTTTTTGCGTGTGGCGGGTTGTACAAAACCAGGCTGATTTCTTCGGCTTCCTCCGCCATTTTCTTTAGAAAAGCAGTACACTCATCGATGGTTGGCGGAAACCAGTCGGGTAAAATAACCTGAACTGCGCCTGGCTTCAGATGTTTTATTTTTTTCAACCGCTGCAATGAAAGTTGCGGGCTCATGTGGCTGACTCCAATCTGAAAAGGAATACTGGTAGTTTCGCATTTGATTGCCAACAACTCATTCACCTTCAAAAATTCTTCTTCGGTTTGGGAATAAAACTCGCCAGCCGTTCCGTTGGAATAAATGCCGTTGGGTTTTGATAAAATCAGTACATCGATTTCATCGTTCAATTTTGAAAAATCAATATTTCCTTCTTTGTCGGTAGCCAAAAGCAAAGTTGCCCAGTTGCCGAATATCTCTTTTGCTGAAAGTGG
>CAYWBV010000207.1:0-7293 GCA_964455785.1 uncultured Maribellus sp. | reverse complement strand
TGCGCAAAGAGGCCTGCCAAAACCCGACGCAAATCGTTCCCCGTTTTTTTATTTTCCTGTTTTACAGACTGCCTCCCGGGAAAAAGAAATGACCCGTTGAAACGCGGCGCCTGATGTTTTAAACGAGGTAATTGGCCTTCGAAACAGTGAAGTTGACATTCTAAACGTGGCAGTAGATTGTCGAAACACCGGGGTTGACATTCGAAACACCGGGGTTGGTATTCGAAAGCTTGAAGCTTGTTTGTTATTTGTGGTCCTGACGCTGGCGGTCAGGATTTCGCTGCGTCCAACTTGCAGCGGCTTTCATTCATTTAAACCTGACAGGTTCGGAAAAAACCTGACAGGTTGCGGATGTAGGGGCCGTTTGCTTTGCGTGGGGAATAACCCTGGAAGGGTTACATTTGAATAACCCCGGGTTTTAACCCGGGGATGGCGGCAACGCAAAAATAACGGCGCAACCCATTTGTGGTTTGAAATGCCGGCCGCCTTTGCGCCGTAATCATACAGCAGAATTTTCGAAATCGGCTAAAGAGAAAGATTCCCTGCCCGACTACGTCATTCCCGCCAGAACGAGTCTGTCGGGCTGGCAGGCGGGCTTGCTTCGCTGCGGAATGACAACGAATCAGGGCAGTGTGACAGGTAGAGAGAGGGGCGGCGCAGCCGCCCCTCTCTCTACCTCTTTTCAATGAATAATACTGTCTTTCCGAAGGAGTGCAACGACTGAGGAATCTCTCTTTTTAGCCGACCTTGACATTCTAAAAGAGGCGTTCGGCATTTGTCCTGCTGGACGGGTATCTTCAAAGGGTTTGAGGTATTTGTTGTCTGGTTGTTATTGTTCGTGGTACAGCTCGACGCTTCTGCCTCCGCGCTTCTGCTTCTGTCTTCTGACTTCGTGCTTCCTGCTTCTGCGTCAGCGCAACTGGGACTGCAACTGGGACTGCGGCTGGCTCTTTGCCCTTTGCTCCTTGCCCTTTGCCCTTTGCTCGTGACTCGTGACTCGTGACTTTTCTTTGTTTTTCCCAAAAAACCTTACAACTTTTAAACCACTAAAAATCAAAACGAAACCGCTTATGTTACAACACTCAAAGAATAGCCATTACAGCAAAAACTGCAACCTTCCGATTTGACTATTTTTCGTAAATTTAATAAGTTGGAATTTTAAACATATCGTGAATGTTGACCGAATAAGGGGTTATAACTCAATTAATATTAAAAAGGGGTATAAACAATTAGAGATACGTTCGCCGAGAGAATTTGAGAAATATGAAAACAGTAGATAAAACAAAGGAGAAACAATTTGATGCAGCTAAATTTATGCGAGAACAGCGGGATAAATTGAGTACGAAGTTGTCAAAGATGACTCAGGAAGAAATTATAGAATACTTTATAAAACGCAAAGCCGAGACAGGTACAAAACCCAGTGCATAACTCCGACCATGCCCATTTGTAATCGGTGTGCAACCCATCAGTATTGAATTTCCCGCCCGGCTCTCTGCTCCTTGCTCCTTGCTCTTAGCTCTTTACTCCTTGCTCTCTGTTTTTTCCTTTGTTTTTCCCAAAAAGCGTATTACTTTTAAACCACTAAAAACCAAAAACGAAACCGCTTATGTTACAACACTCAAAGAACAGCCATTACAGCAAAAACCGCAACCTTCCGGCGGCTACCAACCCCGGGAAAAATAAAAAAAGTGGAATAACTTCGTGATATTACATAGTTATGCGGCATGCTAAAAAGACCGTCAATATGATAGACAACATTGCATTTATAGGAGGAATACACGGAGTTGGGAAAAGCACAATTTGCCGACAAATTTGCGATGAAGTAAAATTAGAATACTTATCTGCAAGCGAACTTATTAAATGGAATGACATTAACGAAGATATTCAAAATAAAAAAGTGCAGAATATTCCGGCGACTCAAGACCGTTTAATTATCGGCTTGACAAATAGTATTGAAAAGAACAAGGTTTATATACTTGATGGACATTACTGTCTAATTAATAAAGAAAACAAAATTGAAAATATCCCACTCGACACGTTTAAATTAATCAACCCTTTTTCATTGAATATTATTTTGGGAGACATCATTGAAATTAAGAATCGACTAGAAAAACGGGATAACCGACCTTATGACCAAGAACTATTAACCCGTATGCAAGAAAACGAATTAAATTATGCTAGATATTTGTCAAAAACTTTGGGCGTAACTTTAAATATAGGAACTCAAAATGACTTTTCAGAATTGCTAACTTCGCTTCATGCTTATATGAAATCCCAAAAGTGAAATTTATTATGTATTTAAAAGTTAAATAAAGATGATGAAATAATGGAAAACTCATTTTTCATATATACTGTTAAAGGCAACACTATTCAAATAGAAAGGTTTCACATTTGCTCTTGGGAGTTTAACAACAATAGTTCATTAGTTGAATTCGGTTTTGAAATATCCAAAGAATCTATAAAGGATGACAATTTATCAATTTCTCTTTTTATCCCTTGGGTCGAAAAATCTTGTGTAACAAAAGATTTGTATGACAAACTAAGCATTGCCGATAATAGTCGGTTTATATTTAACGATTCAATCTTCAGCACAGATTCATTAGATGGAGGAAGAAATAAATCGGGAGTTATTCACAAATTTAGTGGCAGAAATGAACTTTGTGTATTACCTGCCGACATAAAGATTGATAAAGATAAAATTGTTACAGCTACAATAAACCTTAAAGCTTATAGAGAATACAATCAAAAACCAAAGCCAAATATTTATTTTAGATTTTCGATTAAACCAACAGTTCCCTTTATTTCTATGAGAAAAAAAGGTGTGAGTAAATCAACAATCATTTACGACATTAAAGTTAATGAACGAAGAAATATACCTGACAATAGAATTGAGTACTTTAACAGCCAAGAATTCTGCAAAATAAAGTATTGTTTTTCTTTTAATATACTACCTAATAAGTATGATATAGTGTTCTTTGACAACACATCACTCAAAAATGTAAGGACTTTAGAATTCGAATCTTTCAATAAATATTTAGGCGATAAGCGTGTAAAAGAAGATGAATTAATTGTTGTATTCAATAAGAAAGAAGTAAAAGATTTTGAGAGGAAAGTAGTTGCAGAATCATTTTCTTTTTTCTCAATATATTCTAAAGAAAGAATTGGCCCTGGACAATTTGCTATAGCAATACTTATAAATATTGTTTGTGGTGTGCTTTTATTTATTCCTGCATATCGAAAATCTTTTGTTCCTGAAATTTCGCTTTTAAAAGTTTGGTCTGTGTTACCGTCCGAAATTTTCATTGCCCTTAGTATTGCATTTGCTACACTGATTTATTTTATTCTTCCAATAATTATTTACAAAATAAATAAGGGTTGGTTTTGGGTATTAACTAAAATCAGTTTGAAAAAATGAGATGTATCTTCTGTAAGAATGACAGTTCAAGTTCCAAGTCAGTAGAACACATAATCCCTGAAAGTTTAGGAAACAAATCTCAAATTTTGCAGAAAGGAATTGTTTGTGATACCTGTAATAATTATTTCGCAACTAAGATTGAGAAACCAGTCTTGGAAATGCCCTATTTTAAGTCTTTAAGAGGAAGAGTTTTCCTTGAGAATAAAAAGGGGAAAATACCGAAAGTCTTAGGATTTACAAAAAATAAAGATATTATTGAGATTAATCTTTCTCAGGTTGTGACTAACAAAATCGAGATAGTATATAATGATGAAAAGACGTTGGAAGCTTTGATGAAATACGATGAAATTTATATTCCATTGATTCCAGAGCCACAAAAGAATGATATACTTGTTTCAAAATTTATAGGCAAAATTGCTATTGAAGCGTTTGCGAGGCGCGTATCTCCTGCCGAAAATTGGCAAAATGACTTCGTCGAAAATGAAGGTTTAGATGAACTTCGTAAGTTCGTTCGCTACGGGGAAGGTTATCCAATTTGGCCTTATCATATCAGAAGAATTTACGATGAAAATCAAATTAGTTATGATGAAAATCAAAATAAAATATTAGAAAAATTAAACGAATATGATTTCTTAATGACCGACAATCCAACTTTAAAAGGGGAAGAACATCAAATTGATAATCTATACTTTGTAATGGCCATAATGGGCATTGAGTATACCATAAATTTGACCAATGCAGGATTAAACCGATATTTAACTTGGTTATCTGATAATCAAAATAAATCAATTCTTCAGATGGAAAAATCTGAATTTCATTCAAATATAAAGATATGAAAGCCTTATTAGACACCAATATCATCATTCACAGAGAGGCGTCAAAGGTAATAAACCAAGACGTAGGAATTTTATATCGTTGGTTAGAACGTGTAAATTATACAAAGTGTATCCATTCTTTAACCATTGCCGAAATTGAAAAATACGAAAACCAACAAACGGTTAAAACGTTTCAGATAAAATTAGATAGTTACGAAAGAATAGATATTCCTTCACCTTTACAAGCAGAGGTAATAGCAGTATCAAGGAAAATAGACGTTAATGAAAATGACAAAAACGACACACAGCTTTTAAACGAAGTCTTTGTTGGGCGCGTAGATATCTTAGTTACCGAAGACAAAAAAATACATAAGAAGGCTATTGAATTAGGAATTGAAGATAAAGTATTTACAATTGACTCGTTCCTTGAAAAAACTTTTGCTGAACACCCCGACTTGGTCAATTATAAGGTTCTAAATGTTCAGAAGTTAAAATTTGGCAGAATAAATCTTAGCGATGATTTCTTCGAAAGTTTGAGAGAAGATTATGTTGGTTTTGATAAATGGTTTATCAAAAAATATGATGAAGAGGCATATATCACGGTTAACTCTAATAACGGTTTGCTTTTGTCTTTTTTATATTTAAAAGTTGAGGATAAAAACGAAAGTTATTTCGATATAGTCCCAAATTTTAATTCCAAAAAACGACTAAAAGTTGGGACATTTAAGGTTATAAATAACGGTTTCCGATTGGGAGAGCGTTTTATGAAAATCATTTTTGATAATGCTTTAAAAAATAAAGTAGATGAAATTTATGTAACCATTTTTGACAAAAGAGACGAACAAAAAAGATTGATTGATTTACTTGAACAATGGGGGTTTGTTCTCTGGGGTAAAAAAAATGGTGAATTGGTTTATGTCAGAGATTTTAGTCAGAGAATTGATGAAAAGGATTTAAAGCAGTGTTATCCTTATATCTCAAGAAACAAGGATTGTTTTATTGTACCAATTTATCCCAACTATCATACAGAATTATTACCTGATTCTATATTGAATACTGAATCTCCAAAAGATTTCATTGAAGATTTTCCTCATAGAAATGCAATCAACAAGGTTTATGTTTCTAGAGCGTTGTTACCACATCCCAAAATGGGTGATGTCATTATTTTCTATATGACAGGTGGCTACTATAAAAGTGTTGTTTCAACTATTGGTGTAGTTCAAGAGATTAAATATGATTTTGAAAATGAAGAGGAGTTTATTTTATTCTGCAGAAAAAGCAGTGTTTTCCCAGAGGATCAACTACGTGCAATATGGAAATATTCCAAAACTAAACCTTTTGTAGTTAGGTTTTTGTATATATATTCGTTTCCGCACAGAATCAATATGAAAGAGTTAATTGATTTGCAAGTTTTAACTGGAGTAAATGATGCTCCAAGGGGTTTTAAACCAATTACAAAAGAACAATTTAATTACATTTTAAAAGCAACAAAAAGTGATGAGAGTTTTATTGTCGATTAAGCCAGAGTTTGCTTTCAAAATATTTGAGGGGACAAAAAAATTTGAGTTTCGTAAAGTTATTTTCAAAAACCCAAATGTAAAAACAGTTATTGTTTATGCATCATCGCCTGTTCAACAAGTTATAGGAGAATTTGAAATTGACGATATTTTTAGTTTCAAACCTGAAGCAATTTGGGAAATGACAAAAATATATTCGGGAATAACAGAAGATTTTTTTTATGAGTATTTTGCAGATAGAGAAATTGCCCACGCCATTAAAATTAAGAATACAAAAAAATATAGAATACCATTGTCAATTAAAGACGACTTTAATCTAGTTCCTCCTCAATCATATGTTTATCTATAGCGACAAAAAACAAAAAGCACGACCTCATAACAATGTATAAAAATAATAGCCGGGATAGCTGTAAATTCAAGGGTTGTAGCCCGCATCACCTTTCTTGTAACTTGACAGAAAAGTACCACGCAGTCGGCTACTATTCTTATACTTTCCGTTATGCATAATTTAAACAAAAATGAAAAAACTACAATTAATTACGATTTTACTGCTTTCAGTTTTTGTTTTTTCCTGCAACGAAAAATCAAAAAAAACTCAGTTAACCGCAAAAGTTGAAACGCTTGAACCGAATGTCGATATCAGTGAACTTACTTCTGATTTTATAAAATGGTGGACGTACTATTCTTATAACATTTTTTTATCATCAGATTTTACGGGTTTAAACGAACAGTCGGACACGATTGACAAAAGACAATTTTTGGAAAAATTAATTACCGGCAATTACATCCCTCTAAAAATAAAATCGGACGATAACGGAGAAATATATAAACTGTATAAGCTCGACTCTAATGCAGACAAAGGAATTGGAAGCACAATTAAAAATGAATCAACTACAATCTATGGTTTATATGAAATGGAAGGAACGCCATTTCCTGAATTTAACTTTACTGACCTGAACGGAAACATCTACACCAACGAAAATACAAAAGGAAAAACGATAATTCTAAAAACCTGGTTTATCAACTGCAAAGCTTGTGTGGCTGAATTTCCGGAACTAAATGAATTTGTAGAAAAATACAAAGATAGAGATGACATCATTTTCCTGAGTTTAGCGTTGGATACTAAATCGGAATTAGAGAAGTTCTTACAGCAAAAAAAGTTTGATTATAAGGTAGTTCCCAATCAAAAGGAGTTTATTTTGAAAAAATTATACTTGAATGTCTTTCCGACCCATTTAGTTGTAGATGAAAATGGAACAATATTAAAAGTGGTAAACAATGTTTCAGAAATGATTGCGTTTTTTGAAAATGGAAAGAAATCAACAGACAAAAAATTGCCACCGCCACCACCGCCATCTTCAGCAGCACCGCCGCCGCCGCCGCCGCCACCATCGAAGTAAAAACCCGCTACTCCTCGTTTGTAACGAGGAGTGGGTTGTTTAACATTTGTAATGTATAAATTCCCGCCCCGTTTGTCCATTTACAACCGTTGTGTCACGACGAAATCCTGATTGTAACGTCAACACAACCCGACCATCCGGCAACC
>CAYWBV010000206.1:0-7317 GCA_964455785.1 uncultured Maribellus sp. | reverse complement strand
GCGCCTGGATTTACAAGGTGATTGGACAGGCTGATCCCGGATTTTCCAATTTCCTACATTCGCAGGGATATGTAAACGGGCACAGGTCATTCAAACTATTTGGTTATTCTCCGCTGTCGTTTGGGAAACCGGTTCTCTGGAGAGAAAGATCGCTGTTTGAGATTCAGGAGAATCAGCTTTCGGTTAACATCTCGTTCCATTTGGCCGAGGCAGCCGAAAAATTTATTATCGGGTTGTTCAACAACCAGCAGCTTTACATCGGCGACAGCTTTAACGGGCTCGACTTAACGGTTGCCAGTGTAGAAAGACTACCCGTGTACGATGCCGGGGAAACCGTTGCATATCGTGCTTTGTCACCCGTTGTGGTGAGCATATTGCCCGAAGGCAAAAAATATCCCGATTACCTGAATCCCGAGAATGAATCGTATGAAGTTTTGCTCCGGCAAAATCTGATAAATAAATTTAATTCAACACCAGGAAATGTTTCGATCGGAACCATCTCTCCTTTTCGCTTTGAATTGCGAAGTTCACCCCGTTCCAAACTGATCACCATAAAACCTTACACTCCCGAACAAAGTAAGGTACGAGGATTTGTGTTCGATTTTACCCTGACCTGCCCGGCAGAAATACACCAATTGATTGAAGGATGCGGATTAGGCGAAAAGAATTCTATGGGATTTGGATGGGTACAGCCAATGACTGATTCAAAAACGATTAGCAAAACTAAATATGAAACAAACCTACAAAACGATTGATATATGAGTTTATATACAGTTCTTCAAATAGGTAAAGTTCTCCGCAGTTCGGAGAATAGCCTGAAATATTTTAAATACGTGGAGCCTTGTCCAAAAGATAAAAAAACAGGAGAGTGGCCAATTTGTATTACGATTCCGGTTAATCCTGATTTTACCTTTGATTGGAATGGGATGAAAATTACTCCAGAAAATGAGAGAGAAAGATTTTACTATTTAAAGTATACAACATCTGACAATGATTCAAGTCCCAAAAAATATCTTTTTGGAGATATTTGCTATACTAGGAAAAGTGAAATAGATAAAACTGGAAAAATCAAAGGAGTCAAAGATTTCGGAAATTTCACTTTCGAGAAAGGGCAAGGAAATGCCTTCATTAATGGTTTAAAAGCTTTTAAAGAGATCATTGACAATTACGATTTAAGTACAATTCTCCCATTTATAGGTAAGGAGGGAAAAAATCAAGATGCTATTTTAAAGGCCATTATATCTGGACATAAAAGTGAGAAACAGATCGACATACCTAAAAAATTGACTGAATATTCGTCAGTTATTGAATCCTCAATTCAAAAGTTAAAGGAGCATGATAAGGTATGTGAACTAATTCAGTTCCACATTGCATTTGAAAAAGAAATTGAAAAATTCAATCATTTACTGCTTTTCGCTCCTGCTTTCGAATATGTTATTATGAATGAGAAAGAGGAATTGGAAACGGTTTTAATAAACACTGAGGCATTAAGTGAGAAATATTTAAATGTAATTCAAAAGAAAAACCCAACTATTCTAAAGCGACTTCTTGAAAAAGATGAAACGTTTGATTTATTGTCAGCAGAAACAAGAAATAGAATGCTACAATTTGCTGACTTTACTGTTTTTATTCATTTTGAATTTATTAAGGATGATAACACTATCAGTTGGCACAAATTTGATGAAACTTTTAAACTCCTTAAAGACAAATTAAATTCAGAAATTGCAAATACTTCAGTGAATGGAATCGTTCCAAGCAAAAGTATTTATCGGACACTTTGTTCTGGCAATGATAAAAACGACATTCAGTTTCCTTCTTTTGATTTAGGGAAAAGTTTTAGATCCTTTTCTTTTAAAAATCGCGATCAGTTTGAAGACTTTCTTTATACTGGAAGTATTCTTGACAAACCATTTAGGCGATTGCGATACACAGATATTGCTATGTTTGTTTATCCCGTGACTTTTAGTGGAGAAAAAATTAGTGCAAAAGACTATGACGCATTCTTTTTTGATAAAAAAGATGAGATAAGATTAGTCGCAGAACCCATTTTTTCTATATTTCAAAATGAAGGAGCTGAAAGGTTCACTCGATTTGACTTTGTCTTTTCGGATAGCAGTGGGAATACAACAAATGATCTAATTGAAATTTGTGGAATAGAGAAAAGTGCATTGCGGAATATTCAAAAACGAATCGAGACAATATCAAGGGAAATCTATCATGAGAAAATGAGTATTCTCAATTTTGAAAATGGATTCAATAACCTTCAAATTGAACTTTCATTTCGAAACATTTTAGGGAATGCTCTCATCAATAGCAATGGAAAGATTGATTATAAAACTAGTTCAAAATATGAATCTCATTTATTGAAAACACTACCACTAATTTATAATTCGAACTATTTCCAAGACGATTTATTGCTGTCGTCTTTCATTCAGGTCGCCGAATATATTGTCCGGAATATTGAGAAAAATTCGGTCTGGTTTACTTACGCTGATTTAAAATACCATTTAAAGTTTCTCTTAAAAATACTAAACACTAAAAACGATAGATTTATGGAAATCACATTATCCGAAAGTTACCAAGTTGGTTTCATGCTTGGTGAATTGGCAAGAAACCTAAGCCAAGAAATCAATTCTTTTGAGAAAAATTACGTGGGTAACCTTACCCGAAGAATTGGGAACATGGCTGATTTCATTAAACTAAAAAATGAAATAGAGCAAAAACTAATCATGCACGACAAAACCAAGTACACCTTTAAGACATCGTATGACTTGGCACAGAAAGTCAAGGAATTCAAATCAAGGTATGATAAAGACGAATGTGCTTTTGGCTTTATGGAAAGTTACTTTAAGCCTTTCCCTAAAAAAGAAACACCTGTGCAAGAAATAACTGAAAACACAGAAAATCAATAACCTTTTAAATAATTATCAAATGGAAAACGAATTAAAAAAATCAGAAATTTTGTTTTTGTACGAGACTTCGTATAACATCCCTAATGGAGACCCTTTTACCGGAGAGCAGCGTTACGATGAAGAAACCAAGAAAATTTTGGTTAGTGATGTTCGGATGAAACGATATGTTCGTACCTACTTTGAGGAAAAAGGATTACCCATTTATGTAAGTGAAAAAACAGGTGCAGGTAAAACTGATTCAAAAGGAGTATTAACATGGATTGCACAAAACCGGAACGAAAAGAAGTTGACTAATATCGGAGAGATTCTTAAGGAGCAAATTGATGTTCGCTTATTTGGAGGAATCTCAACACTGGATGATAAAGTAAAAATTAGAATTGAAGGAATGGATGTTGAGTTTACTAATGGGCACGTTCAGTTTACAGGACCGGTTCAGTTTGCCTTACTAAATCCGTCTTTAAACGAGGTAAATTTAAGAATGCACCAGAACACAACACACTTCACTTCAAAAGCAGAAAATACTCAAGGTTCTATCGGAACTACCACGTTAGTGCCTTATTCTTTAATTCAAATTCACGGTTGGGTAAATCCCAAAGTTGCCGAAAAAACAGAAATGACACCGGCTGATTTGAAGTCAATGTATGAAGGCCTTTGGTATGGTTCTGGCGGCGATGGAAGTTCTCACTCTCGCAGTAAAGTAGGACAGAATTCTGTGCTTTTACTTGAAATCGAATATACTGCAAGTAATTTTAAAATCTATGGCGTTGATCGCTTGATTGAGTTAAACCCGAAAGGTGATAAAAAAGGCGAACAATTGAGAAACATGGACGATTACCAAATGAACTTTTCGAAACTGATTAAAGCGGCTGAATCCCCTAAAGTGCAAAAGGTTAAATTTTACACCGAGATCGAATCGATCAAATCGGAATTATCAATGAATCCAAAATTTGAGGCGATAGTGTTATGAAAGGCTTCCAACTTATCATAGAAGGTAATTGGGGGCATTTCAAAAAACCGGAAACGAACAATAACCCTTTGTCTCACGATTTGATAACTAAAACCGCTCTGATTGGACTAATCGGGGCCGTGCTGGGAATTGAGCGTGAGGATATGAAAAGCAAATTCCCGCAATTGTCGGAAGATTTACTATATGGGGTTCAGTTGCTTAATCCAGTAAAAAAGATTTCATGGGGCTTTACCAGTCGAACTGCCATAAGCCCGACTGCGGAAGGAACACCAAAGTATTTTGAGTTTTTGAAAAATCCCAATTTTTTGGTTTCAATCGGATTAAAAGACGAGTATTCAATTTCAATTTTCGAAGATTTCAAAATGTCCATTAAACACGAAGAGGCTGTTTATCCACCCGTATTAGGTTGGCATAATTGTCCCGCAAACCTTCAATGGGAATCAGAAGGTGAATTTTCGGAAATCAGAAATGGTACATTTGAAACCAAAGGATTTGTACTTGCCGGAGAACATACACCCAAGGATATTTCGGGCGAATTTCGTATAGGCTTTGACAAGATGCCCACTTACCAGAACGAAGATTTCTGGAATTTGCCGGATAAATACAAGAATGTCATTTATCCTGATTCTCCTCACTCAATTACAGCTGAAGGAAATTACTACGAATATCAATCATCAAAAGAAATCGAAAAATGGTGCCTGATATAAACACACTCCGATCACACCCTGATAAGTTCTTATTAACCCATATTGAGGGTGTGAAAGAGAATACAAAAAAGCTAACCAACTCCAAAATAGCGGAGTTGGTAGCTCTTTTTCATGATCTGGGAAAAGTAAATCCCTATTTCCAAGAAAAGCTTTACCCTGACAAAACAGTAAACGGATATTCCAATCATTCTTATTTGTCGGCTTATGCTTTTTTCTGTGCCTTCGGTTGTTCAAGACAAAACATGGAGGCTTTGAAGCTGTTTTTAGAAGTTGATACGTTCAGCCCAAATGATCTAGTTGCATTGACGATATTGATTGCAAAACATCATGGTAATCTGCCTGATTTTTCTCCTGTCGATTACAGTGGTACAGGTGCAAGTATTCTGTCAAAGGATGAAAATTCAGCATTGTATAAATTTCTGAATCAGGAGAAAAACCTGCCTGTTTATGAATTTGTCAATCATTTTATAAGTACCGATGATTTTCGACATTTCCTGACAACCCAAAAGGTTCAACAGGGCTACTCTGAACAATTGGTTTTCAAAGGAGAAGATAATAACTCAGCTTTAGGTTTCTTTTTAGATAACCAGTTTGCATTTGCATGTGTAATACAGGCAGATAAAGCCGATGCAGGAAAAATCGGGAATATCATTGATGATCAACATAAGGCTGTTCAAACATTTTCAGAAAGTTTCAGTTACCAGCTTAATTCATATTTGAGCAAATTAAATCAAAATTCTGAACTCAATAAATTGAGAACAACAATCAGAAATTTTGCTGTTCAGAATATCCTTGAGGGGTTAAAGAAAGATGAACACGTGTATGAACTTACCGCTCCAACGGGTTCTGGGAAAACATTAATGATGCTTTCATTGGCTTCTGAAATAATCAAAGAAAAGGGAGCTAAACGGATCATTTATGGATTGCCTTTTCTTTCCATTACAGAGCAGGTTGAAACCGAGGTTTTGAAAATATTTGAAGGAAACGAATCGTATATCCAACGAATAGATTCAAAATCAGAAAACCACCAATTTGAAATGATTCAGGCAGAATTGGATTACAGCCCAACCGAAGAAAAGATTTTAGAAGCAACCATATTAGAGTTTCAGGTGAATACATTTGCTTATCCTTTTATTATTACCACATTTGTCCGTTTCTTCGAAACCCTGCTAAGCAACCGAAATGCTGAGTTGTTGAAATTGCCAAATTTTTCAAATTGTATTTTTCTGCTGGATGAGATACAGGCTTTGCCTCCGAGATTATATGGATTCTTTGTGGCCTATATAAGCAAGTTCTGTAGAAAGTTTAACAGCTATGCAATTATCTCAACAGCAACACAGCCTAACTTTGAGTTGCCAAAAAATAATAAGGATGCAAAGGATTTCTTTTCCGATTACGAAAAACCAATTCCCCTATTGCCGTTAATATTTTTCGAAAATGATTTATTTAATCGATATCGAATCGAATTCGAAAAAGAACCAATTGATTTAGAAACATTGAAAAATTCCATTCTTTCAGAAAATCAATCTACATTGGTCATACTGAATACAATTGATGATACCAAAGAACTTTTTAAAAAGCTTCAAAATGACTTAAAAACTGACGAACTCCTACTTTTAAATACACATTTCACCCCCAACCATCGGAAGCTGAAGATTTATATGGCAAAACGAAGATTATGCCAGAATAAGCGAATAGTAGTTGTTTCAACACAACTTATTGAAGCTGGTGTTGATATAGATTTTCCGGTGCTGTATAGAGATTTTGCAACTATTGCGAGTATTGTTCAATCAGCAGGAAGGTGTAATCGAAATGGAAAACAGGACTCTTTGGGAAAAGTAGAGCTATTTAAATTGCGGAATAAAGGAAAAATTCGTTCCGACATTATCTATCAGGGTAAAGACAATGAAATACTACGATTTACCAAAGAATCATTACTTGAAAAACAATATCAGGAAAAGGATTTGCTTGCAGTTCAGAGAGAGTTCTTTAATCGAATTCAATCGGAGCTGAACTTCGCTCGACATTCACAAAATGGGATAAACCCAGATTTGTATTTTATTAAAGATATAACAGAATGCCAATTTGATAGAATTGGAAAGTTTCAGTTGATTGATAAGAAATTGTTCGGTGAAGAAGTTCAATACTTCGTTCCCCGAAATCATCAGGATGAGAAATTTGAATGTCTTTTAACCTTGCAAAATGAGCTTATTGAATTGATGAAGAACAGTCCTGATCAAAAAATAATCCGACAAAAAAAGAAATCAATTGAAATTCAACTAAAGAAAATGGCTGGTCAAATTGTTCAGTTAAGGCTGAATAGAAATCAAATCAGACCTTTATTGGGAAGCGATAGGCATTATTTTGATCTATTTGAAATCGATGAAAAATCGTATTCATTTGAAAAAGGAGTTGATTTAGTTGGCAGTGAGTTCATAATTTAAATCTCTCGTAATGCTTATGCTCACCACCGGAACCCACTTTAACTATTACCTGATTTGTCATCGCAAGTTGTGGCTGTTTGGCAGTGGCATCAATATGGAAGCCACGTCGGACCTGGTTTACGAGGGCAAGTTGTTGCACGAGACTTCGTATCCACGCCGCACCAAGAAGTACCAGGAAATTGAACTGGATGGCATTAAAATCGACTATTACGACCCGAAGAACAAAGTGGTACACGAAATCAAGAAGTCGGACAAACACGAAGAAGCCCACGAATGGCAGGTGAAAT
>CAYWBV010000205.1:0-7324 GCA_964455785.1 uncultured Maribellus sp. | reverse complement strand
TTTTAGCCTATTACTTTTTGTTATTGGGAAGATATACCTCTTTTTCGGCAGATGTCAACCTGGCCATTATTTCGGCATGTTTTATTCCTGTTTTCATCTATTACTTTGAAATAAAAAGATACTGGATTGCTTTGATTATATTAATCCTTTCTCTTTTTTCGAGAGAAAATATCCCTATTTGGTTTATCTTCATTTTTGTTGTATTGGCAATACAACACAGAAAAGAGAAAAAAGCCGTATTGTATAGTATTGCTGGAATTCTCATTTCAGTAATTTATTTCGTTTTACTTTTCAGAGTATTTATTCCTTCCCTTGAAACTGACGAAAGTAAATTCACACTGTTTAATTATTTGGCGCTTGGTGAAACTCCGGGAGAAGCACTATCGTTTGTATTAAGAAACCCCATCGAAACCGTAAAACTTTTTTTCATAAACCACTCCGGAGATCCGGCCTATGATGGTGTAAAAGCAGAATTTTACCTTGTATATATAATCTCAGGAGGGTTTGTCCTTTTTTTACGACCACAATATTTCATCTGGTTGATTCCAATTGTAGCCCAAAAAGTATTAAACGACTCATTCATCCGTTGGGGGATTGCTACTTACTATTCTATTGAAGTAGTTACGCTGCTTCCATTATCTGTATTCATGACATTGTCTTCTCTCAAATCTAAGAAAATACAAAAAACTCTGACGATATTGCTTTGCTTTACCACCCTCGGCATTACCATTCATAAGTTAGATCGTGTTAACAACACAGTTCCCTGGATACTAAACCCATCTAAAGTAAAAATTTACGACAAGGATTTTTTTAAAGCGCCTTTCGACATAAAAAAAGTAAACCAGATACTCAAAAGTATTCCTGCTGATGCAAAAGTTAGTGCATCGAATGTTATTGCACCCCACTTAGCCCAGCGACAATCTATTCATTTTTTTCCTGCAGTATATGATGCCGATTATATTGTCTTTTCTGTTTTCGACGATTACTATCTGATGTCGGCAGAAGAAAATGAAAAATACAGAAAACAATATCTTAACAGCCCGGAATGGAAAATAGTGGCAGAAGAATACCCGGTTTTTCTGCTGAAGAAAAAAGCCCCGGACTCGATTAGCAAAATACAATGATAACAAATATCTAATACAATAAAATTGCATATATTAAAACCACATTTCAATTAAAACCAAATGTTATAAAAACGATGAAAGTTAAAACATTAACAAAAAATAAAAATCAGGGATATGTTGTTCTTGGACATTTATCGTTTTTAGTTTTGCTGATTGTTTCGGTATATTTTTACAAGGAACGGATTCTTTTTGCTGATTCGGCATTTCAGTTTTTTAAAATCATCAATTTCGAAAAAATAAATGTTGAAGCCCACCGATACGGAGCAATTCTCCCCGAACTTCCGGTACTTCTCGCAATGAAACTGGGTGTAAATTTAAAAATGCTGACAATAGTTTATTCAGTATCATTTATTCTCTTGTACTACATCGTTTTCCTGTGTTGTGTTTTCCTGCTGAAAAATTCAGTAGCTGGGATTTCCGTTGTGCTTGTTTTAATTCTATGCATCAGCCAGTCGTTTTTTCACCCGGTAACCGAAACACATCAAAGCCTTGTATTTTCTGTTTTGGTTTATGCAATTCTGCAATATTCGTCATTCCGCAATTCCTATATTCAGTTTCTGCTCGCGACAATTGCAATTGTAGTTTCTTTCCTCGCACATCCGGTGGCGCTTTATCCGCTGGCTTTTATCATTGGATACTCTGCTATCGATAAAAAACAATTGCGTTCGGTAAAACCTTATACTTTACTGTTTTTACTTGTCGGATTGGCATTATTGAAAGTTTCGCTCACCAGCGAGAATTCGTACGAAGGGAAGTTCTTTTCAGAATTACTGAAATCACCTTTTATGATTTTTGATTTATTTCAGGCTTACAGTACAAAATTCTTCATAAACAGAACAACCAGTTTGTACCTCTGGATTGTAATCATTGAACTTATACTGGTTTTTTATCTGGCTATAAAAAAAGATTATCTAAAACTCTTTTGGCAACTTGGTACTTTGGGCTTTTTCCTGATTATAACCCTGCTAACTTATCACAAGGGTGATTCGGATATGATGATGGAACGCGCATTTATGCCACTTGCCTTGTTTGTTTCCATTCCTTTTATGAAAGAGATTTCCGAAAATAATTCAAAGTACAGACTAATCAAAACCATATTCATAACTATTGTTGTTGTTTTTAGCTTCAGCAGGATTTATACGCAGGGGAAGGCATTTTGGGAACGGACGCGTTTTAACCAGGAACTTTTGGCCAAAACAGCGCATTTACCCAACCGGAAATTTATTGTAGAAAGCAGTGAGTTACAGAAACACCATTACACCTATTGGTCGCACTCTTTCGAGACACTGATTTTAAGCACAATTACCGCCGATATTCCAACTCAAACTATTTTCCCTGCAAACGATGTAAACAACTATTTAAAATATACTGAAGGTGCTGGCAATGTTTTTTTAGGCGCCGATTTCTGGCTGGAATGGGGAATCGACAACTTAAACCATAAATATTTTAATCTTTCAACTGATTTACCCTACGCCGTTGTTAAAATCGATGAGTTGTAATACTGCCGGAGAAACAGATCAGTAAACTTATTTATTTTCGGTGGCAATTGCGTCAATTCCTTCAAGAGCCTTCGAATAATCAGGCGTTTCCAGCAATTCCCAGTACCCTGCCTGCGGACTAAAGTGCCAGAATGAATGCCAAAATGAGGCCTTCGTAGTGGAATCGTAGTGGAATGAGCTTCTTTTGTATTTCTCTAAAAAGAAATTGTTTTGAACAACGGATAACAGAACAATACCCAAAACAATTATTTTCGATTGTTTACCCATTTTCCACAATTCAGTAAATAAAAGCGCCATCGGTATGGCAAGCAAACCATAATAATCGATAAATGACCTCATACCGAAAGAGCCGCCGTACCACCAGCACCACCATGAAACGATAATATAAGTGGCAATAGTGATAAATATGAATATGGCCCATGAAAATTCCTTCAGCCGTTTAAACAAAAACGGAATTCCGATGAGCGCAAAAATCATAACGGGAGTGTACACCAGCCACCCTTTCCGGTAACTGAAAAGTCCATCAATAAAATGGGGATTTCCCCAAAAGAACTGCTCATCGGGATAAGAGTTCACCATAAAATGACCGGTTATTTTCCACCAGTAAACAAACTGGGGAACCCAAACCAGTGTAAATGCCGCCGCCATCAAAACAAACCAGTGAAATTTTGTAAATATTAGCCCTATTCGTTGCTTTAATGTTTCTTTTGAGAAAACTCCATACATAAAAAAGAAAACCAGCACCACAATATTACTGGGCCTGACCAGCGTAATTAAACCCGACAACAAACCCAGAAGAAGTAAACCGAAAAATTTTGGCGATTTGTACCATTCAATCGTGTACCACACGAACAGATTGATCAGCGCAAAGTTATATGAATGCGACATGCAGGCATCGTATGTTGAATAGTTGAGTAAATTGGTGCCGAGCACTACGGTTAGAATCGTCAGGGCGGTTATTTGTTCCGAAAAATATTGTTTTAAAATACGGCGCAGAAAAAGTAATCCTATAAAAAGGAAAAAAACAGAACTCGCGAGGAGCCCTAACTTATAGATAGTGGAATAACCGTATGTATCGCCTCCTGAAAGTTTGGCTATTCCGTGCGAAATAAAAAAGAAAGGGGAGTAAAGTATCGACATCCCCATGCTGGTTTTAATCACTTTGTTTCCGTCGGGCAAGGGTTCCGGCCAGAATATTCCTTTATCGAACGATTCTTTCTTTTCCAGTGCAATGTCGTGAAAAATAAAGGCGGCTGGCAAATAGGCATAATAACTCACCACATCCATGGTGATGACTTTATTCTCCTTCTTCCAGTGTTTTGCACTAAAGATGATAACACAAACAACAAGTATCGAAAAGTAAATACTGTATTTGGAAAGCTGGTTCTTCAGGCGCGACATGTTTAATTATTTTAGTTTTAAAACACCGTATTTAAAAATAGTCCACAATATCTTAAATGCATCATACGAACTCAGTTTTTTACCTTCCCCTGCATTTCGCGGAAAATATTTCACTGGCACTTCGGCAACATTGTTTCTTTTTATACGAAGCGCTTTTATAATCAATTCAGCTTCGAAACCAAACCTGTTTTCCTTAATCTCAATTTTATTATACAAGTTCCGGTGAATCAGTTTATAGCCGCAAGCCATGTCGGTGAGCCTTACATTGATTAAAACAGAGGTAAGGTTGGTAAAGAATTTATTGGCCATATACCTTTTATAGGAGGCCAGCGGACGAATAACCCCGGGTAAATATCTCGACCCGTTGATAAATTCAACATTGAGCTCTTTCATGGCGGTTAGCATCGAAGGAATGTCCGACGGGCTCAACTCCAAATCCGAATCCTGAATAAGAAACAAGTCGCCTTTGGCAAAACGAATTCCCGTTTTTACAGCAGCGCCTTTCCCCTGGTTGGCTTCATGCTGATACAATCTGAACTCATCTTTCCCGTCAATAAATGAATTCACGATACTCACAGAATGGTCAGTGGAGTAATCGTCCACAATCACAAATTCAACACTTTTAAGAAACGAAGGGAATTGTACACTGGTCAGTTGTTCGAGTAATACCGCGATATCTTTTTCTTCGTTGTATATCGGAATGATTACGCTTAATACCATTTGCTTTTTTTCTTTGTTCAAAAGTAATGATTTCCTTTGGTCAAACTTAACAATTATAAATCCGGAAGCATTTTTCAATAGCCGTTTTTGTCAGTTTTATTTTGAAATTATGTTGCTCTTCGAAAAACATCAAAATAGCAACTCCCCTAAACTATTTCTACTTTGACAAACTGACCTGAAACCGGATTTTTCTTTTTTTTACCCCAACACTAAAGGGTGAAAGAAGAAAAATCCACCTGTTCCCTTTAGGGATTCAGGGTAAAACAGGTGGATTTTTCTAAAGTGTCAAAGTTGGACTATTTTGTTTTTATCAAATAATTTATTTCTAACGAATTTTCGCGCGTTTTCGGATTTAAAAACTCCAGGCTAATCCGGTTCATCCCCCTTTGCCTGATTTGGTAAACCGTATCAATTTCATAATTCATCTGAAAAATATCCTTGTATTTCGTTTCATTCGTATATAACCAGGTTCCCGCATCGTCCATCACCTCGTAAAGTTGATTCCAGTCTTTGATTTGTAAAACCGGGTACTCAGCCATAAAAAACAACGCATATTCTTCCATCTCGAAGTTACAGAGCCGGTCGCCCGGTTTTTTGTTTTTTTCGAAAATCTCAACGGCCTGACGCGCCCCCTGGTATTTGAACAGTCCCGGAATCACACGGGCATTCAGAAAAAAGGTAAATGTTCCGAAAACAACGATGGTGGGAAAAATTACCTTTTGAATCCTGTTCTTTTGAATTTTGAATAAAGAGAATATCAAAAAAACAGCAAAAACAAACAACACAACCGGCATCCCAAAATTCGTTTCCGTAAAAACAACGACCGCCATAATAAACAGGATTACCAGCAACGTGAGAAAAACCCCATGAACCCGAAACAAAACGTTTTCTTTTCCGGGCGGGAGGTTGTTGATGGCCGACATCCATTTCCCAACAATAACCGACAGGGGCACGACGGCAATTAAAAAGTAGTTGGGCGCTTTTCCCCGGGCGATACTCAGAATTAAAACCAGAACCAGAACACTCCCCAAAAGATAAATCCCCCAGGCATCGCGCGTTGGGGCCGCCCGCCAGCTTTTTATTTCAGAAAAAAGGGAAAAAAGCACAAACACTGTCCACGGCAGAAAAGCCCACAAAAGCGTGTGCAGGTAGAAAAGGTAGTCGGTGCTCGAACCGGCATATGCGCCCGAAATCCTGCCGAGGTTGTTGGTAATAAAAAAGAATTGTAATCCTTCCCGCCCAAAGCTTTGGTATAAATGAAACAGCGCAGGCGAGGCGACGCCTAAAACAATCAAAACTCCAGCCCCCCATTTCGGATGAAAGAGCTGCTTAAAATCTTTTTTGAACATCAGATAAAACAAGACGGCAAAAAAAGGCAGCACCGCACCCACAGGCCCTTTCGAAAGCAGGGCCAGCCCAACCCCCAGGAAGCCCAGGATAAACGCCGCTGTTTTTTTGTTTTTCAGGTATTCGGCCAATTGCCACAGCGCAAGGGTCACGCCCGCCTGCAAAACCGTATCGGTGTGAATATCCAGGAAATAGAGAAAAAAGATTTGCGACGTCCCGGCAACCAAAGCGGCCCACTTCCCGGCTTCATCAGAAAAAAGGAGTTTTCCGAGCCTGAAAGTAAAGTAAATGCCGGTCAAACCCCAAAGTACGGGAAAAAGTTTAAAAGCAAAATTGGTGTTCCCGAAAAGTTTGATGCCCGCCCCGGCCAGCCAGAAAAGCAGGTGCGGCTTCTGGTCGTAAGGTTCGCCGTTTATTTTCAGGTTCAGCCAGTCGCCCGATTCCACCATTTGCCGCGCTATGGCGGCATACAATCCCGAATCGCCGGTCAGGTCGATAAAAAGGCCTGAAACATAGGCCAAACCCATTAGCCCAAAGGCGCAACCCCATAAAATGCGTTCAAAATTTTTCGAAATATGTCTCCCTTTTGTTTGCACCCGCCTGCAATTTTTTTTTAAACGTATAAAGTAAACATTCTTTTGAGTTCCCCTGAAACAAAATCAAACCGTATCGTCAAATTTTCCACGGAACAACCCCCGATTTGTTATCAGGCCGAACAGAGATTTTTGTCATTTTGATAGAAAATCGTACTATTTGGTAGAAAATCGCAATAACTTGGTGAAAATCCTATCACTTTGGTGAAAATTTCCACCAATTTGGTGGGATGACGCACCAATTTGGTGGGATAACGTACCAATTTGGTGGAACAACGCACCATTTTGGTGGAATAACGCACCATTTTGGTGAAACAACGTACCAATTTGGTGAGATAACGCACCGATTTGGTGGGATGACGTACCATTTTGGTGGAACAACCAACCGCCGGGGCGGCGAAACCTTCGGCGGCCGGGCGTTTTATTTCCGCGGTTTTGCCCCGCAGGTAATAAATAAAACACAAGGGCGTTTTCTGAAAAGCTTATAAAGTTTAACTTTGGTTTTTTAAAACCGTTAAGATGAAAAAAACTGCGATATTCCCGGGGTCGTTCGACCCGTTTACCGTTGGGCACGAGTCCATTGTCAGGCGCGCCATCCCGATGTTCGATAAAATTGTGATTATGATTGGGTACAACGCCA
>CAYWBV010000204.1:0-7414 GCA_964455785.1 uncultured Maribellus sp. | reverse complement strand
CTATTTCTATGAAAAAAATTGCGTTTTTTTTATCGATTCTTCTTTTCATGGGAACGATGGTAACCAATGCTCAGACGAAGGTGCTAACCGGCACGGTCACCTCGTCAGAAGATGGTATGCCAATCCCGGGAGTATCGATTGCAGTAAAAGGCACCACACTGGGAACAGTTACCGATTTGGATGGTAATTATAACCTTCAGGTTCCGCAAGATGCACAAACCCTGGTGTTTTCGTTTGTTGGAATGTCAACCCAGGAAATTGCTATTGCAGGCAAAACCAGTATTAGTGTGGTGCTGGAGCCTCAGACAATTGGTGTGGACGAGGTTGTGGTTACTGCCATGGGTATCAACAGGCCCAAGAGGGAGATGACTTATCAAACCCAAAACGTGAAGGAAGAGGAGCTTGTAAAAGTTGCCCCCACCCGGGCTGCAAGTGCATTGGCCGGGAAAGTTGCAGGTTTGCAGATTAACGTACAGGACAATGGCGTTAATCCTACCACCCAGATTTTGTTAAGAGGTCTTCGTTCTATCAGCGGTGATAACTCAGCTTTAATTGTTATTGACGGGTCAATCGCCTCGCAGGGAGCTTTTGATGACCTGAACCCCAACGACATTGCCGATATCAGTGTGTTAAAAGGGGCCACTGCTGCCGCACTGTATGGGTCGAATGCCGGTAACGGTGCTTTAATAGTTACCACCAAAAAGGGAAAACAGGGTGACAAATTTATAGTAGGACTTACTTCAGCCTACACCGTAGAGAAAGTGGCTTACATGCCCGATTTTCAGTCGGAATATGGTACAGGTTGGGAAGGTGCTTACGATGCCGTTGAAAATACCAACTGGGGACCAAGGTTCGACGGGACATTACGACAGATTGGACCGACATTCCCCGAGGGTTACGGACTGGAAACGCAAATAGTTCCTTACGCGCCGGTAAAAGATAATTTGTTGCACTTTTTCAATAACGGACAAACTTACAACAACACCGTATATCTTTCAGGGAGTAATGAAAGCAGTACTTTCTATGTTTCAATCGGGGATCAGCGGTCAGATGGTATTGTTCCGAATGATACCTACCAGAGGAATACCTTTAGGGTTAACGCCAGTAAAAAAATCGGCGACCTCGAGCTTTCAGCCAGTACCAGTTATTTTACCGATAAAACAGACGTAGTGGGGAGTACAATCGGTGATCAGGATCGGCCGCTTTACTGGTTTATTCTGAACACCTCGGCCAACATTCCGCTGGAAACTTACAAAGACTGGAGTAACCCGCTGAGTTACGGTTACGCCGACAATTATTACAATGCATACTACCAGAACCCTTATTGGGCGATTGGTACCAACCGTAATATTGACGAAACAAACCGTTTGGTCGGGAACTTTAACCTTTCTTACGATATTCTGGACTGGTTGAATTTTACAGCCAGGGCTGGTGTGAACAATGTATGGGGTAATGGTAAAAACTGGAGAGCCGCTCAAACCTATGATCCGGATCTGCAACCTTCAGCCGGCGCTGTTTCTTCGTTTGTCGAAGACACCGAGTTCCAGACCAAAACCTACACCGGTGATGCTTTGGTTACCGGAGATTTTGAATTTTATGACGCTTTTACACTGAAAGCAATTTTGGGTGGAACCGTTTATTCGACTGATACAAGACAAAGTACGCTTCGGGCCAATAATTTAAGTATCCCTGGTTTTTACGATATTTCGAACGGAACAGGCGCTTTGGTTGGTTCGGTTGACGAGTCGGTAAAAAGATATTACGGATTCTTCGGCGATTTCACCTTAGGTTATAAAAACTATTTGTTCCTCAACTTCTCGGGCCGTAACGACTGGACCTCGACACTGGCCAAAGGAAACAACAGTTATTTCTATCCGGCAGTCGGTTTGTCGTTTGTGGTTACCGATGCTATCGAATCACTCAAAAATAACGATGTTCTGTCGTCTGCTAAAATTACGGCAAGTAACTCCACCGTTTATAACGACCTCGATCCTTACCGGATTAACGAAATCTATTCGCAATCCACTGGTTTCCCGTTTGGCTCCGTCAATGGTTTTTACCTCTCGAATACGGCGGTGGATGCCAACATTTCGAAAGAAAAAATCAATACCACAGAATTGGGTTTGAATCTCGGATTCTTCAGAAGCAGGTTATGGATCGACGCTTCCTGGTTTAATACCATTACTTCCGATTTAATTACGTTTACCACGCCATCGAGGGCTTCAGCTTCTACAGAGTTTTTAACCAATATTGGTGAATTGCAGGGTAAAGGTGTTGAAGTAACATTGGGAGGTACGCTGGTTAATGTCAGCGATTTTAAATGGGACATTAACCTGAACTACACTTCCAGTGAAACGGTTGTAAACGAAATTTACGAAGGACTGGATGAAGTGGCAGTTACTACTACCGGACAATATGGTGTTTATGCTGTGGTAGGCGAAGCTTTCCCGCAGATGAAAGCCAATGTTTATCAGCGCGATCCCCAGGGAAGATTAATCGTTGACCCGGCCAGCGGCCATCCAAAAACAGAAACCGCCCTGGTAAGTTTGGGAAAAACGACTCCCGATTATATTATCGGACTTAATACCGTACTTAGCTATAAAGGTTTCTCTGTTTCCACCACCTGGGACTACCGTACCGGGCATGTGTATTACGAACAGGGATCAGATCAAATGGAATTCACCGGAAGGTCAATAGCAAGCGTTTCAGCCAACCGTCAGGACTTTGTAATCCCCAATTCGGTTATCGAAACCAGCCCGGGCGTGTATGTTGAAAATACCAATATTCCGGTATCCGGCGGACGCCAGAGCTACTGGACCGATGTTTACAACGATGTAAAATCGAACTATGTAAAAGATGCCACTGCCCTTAAAATGAGGGAACTGGCCATTAATTACGAATTGCCGGCCAACCTGGTGGCCAAAACGCCGCTTCAGAAAATTAGTGTTGGATTTATCGGCCGCAACCTTTTAACCTGGTTGCCTGCTGAAAACCGGTTCGCTGACCCGGAATTCAACAATACAAGAGATACTGATGATCCGAATGCCATAGGTGTAGGTGGATATTTACAGTCGCCGCCAACCAAATCTTTTGGATTTAGTTTAAATGTAGAATTCTAAAAAAACAGATCAATATGAAAAAGATATTCAAATATACGAGCTTACTGTTGGTCATTCTCCTGATGGGTTCCTGCGAGGAATTTCTGGATGTAAACGAAGATCCCAACAACCCGGTAACCGTTACTCCTGATTTGATCCTCCCTGTGGGACAGGTTTATACCGCCAATATTATACATGGAAATACCGGGCGGAGGGCCAACTGTCTTGGCAATATGTTAATGTACAACTGGAGCCAGAGTGATGGTTATTCGTGGTACACCGACGAGTTTAAGTACAATGTAACTTCGTCTTTCTACCAGGCAATTTTTAACGACAGTTATTCTACCGCCCTGAAACAGTACCAGATACTGGATCAGATGGAGGATACCAAATATGATAATTACAAGGCGATTGCCAAAGTAATGAAATCATTTCATTTCCAACTTTTGGTTGACTTGTATGGCGATGTACCTTATTCCGAAGCATTACAGCGGAGTAGTGAAGCAACGCCAAAATACGACGATGCACAAACCATTTACGAGGATTTGATTACGCAGTTGGATACCGCCATTATGCTTATTAATAATGCGGAGGTCACAGCCGCTGTACCGGGCGCCGACGACGCTATTTTTGGCGGCGATATGGATGAGTGGAAAAAGTTTGCCAACAGTGTAAAACTGAGAATTCTCATTCGCCAGTCGAGTATGTCGGGAAGGGATGGTTACATTAAAGCCGAACTGGATAAAATTGCAGCCGAAGGATCGGGTTATATTACTTCGGATGTAGGGGTTAACCCGGGATATGTAAAAGAGCAGGACAAACAAAGCCCGATGTGGAACTACTTTGGGTACGATGCCAGCGGCACCATTACCATGGACAACAACGCCACCTGTGCTTCCGATTTCGTACTGCAGCACCTTACCACGACCACCGACCCGCGTATCGACCGGTTGTATGAAAAACCGGCAGCAGGCCATCTTGGCGTTCCTCAGGGACTACTCGATTACGATACTCCTGTTGTTGATAAGTACATTGCTGCAAATGTTTCCAACATTGGGCCTGGTATTTTAAAAGGTCCTGATCAGGATGCTGTTATTTACACGTTGGCCGAATGTTATTTTAACCTGGCCGAAGCCCGTCAAAAAGGTTTGATTACAACCGGCGACGATGCAAAAACTCTTTATGAAAAAGGTATCAAGGCATCATTCGATTATTTGGGTGCCGAAGGAGCTGAAGCATACTACAGCCAGGTAAAAAACCTGGTAAGTTGGAATTCTTCAACCAATAAACTGGAAGCGATTATCACTCAAAAGTGGATTGCAGTGAACGGAATTACAGCCGAACAGTCGTGGTTCGATTACAACCGTACCGGTTATCCGTCGAACTTACCAATTTCACTGGAGTCGTCAAAAGCTGATCGTCCGGTGCGTATTTTTTATCCTGCCGGAGAATATTCTTCGAATGGCGAAAACGTACCGTCGCAGCCGGATGCATTTACCGAAAAGATTTTCTGGGGCAAATAATTAAAAACTGAGAATTATGAAAACATTAAAATATATTTTAATTTTTATACTGAGCATCGGATTGTTTAACTCGTGCCTGATTGAAGATGAAACGGATCTCGATTTGAATAGCGCGGGGTCTAACCTTGCCGGGTTCGATTTAAACCGGACGATGGTTTCCGGCATTGCTGACGGTACAGAATACACTTTCGATATGAAAGTAAAAGTGGTTGGGCCGACGAGGACCGATCTTACCGGCGACGTTACTTTAACCATCGAAGCCGACCCGGCATCTACTGCTGTTGCAGGAACTCATTACAGAATCGATAACCCGACTGTGGTGCTGAAGGCAAGCGAGAATTATCTGGGAGTAATCCAGGTGACGATGCTTACCGAAGGAATTGTAACTCCGCTGGACGAATCGCCGGTTTTAATTCTGAAAACAAAATCGGCTACGGGTGATCCGAACGTAACCAACAACGGGAAAAAACTTGAAATAACAATGAATTTTGCTTGTTATTCAGAATTCCAGGGAAGATACTCAGTAACTCATACCAGCGCAACCGGAGCAACCTTCACGAGGGAAGAAGAAATCGTAAAAATAGGTACGGAACAATACCTGACAGCAAGTGTTGGTACCTGGGGAACATCGCCATTTACCGATTACGGATTTATTTTCGACAACGCATGTAACGTACTTTCGGTTCCTTTGCAGGATTTGGCCAACTATTATTCCAATGATGTTTGGAGTCATAAACCCGGAGAAATGGATCCTGAAACAGGGGTTATTACCATCTATTATACGATTTGGTTTGCAGCAGGCGATCGTGAATACACCGCTGTTTATACTCCTGTTGAATAATTGAAATATAAAATATAAGAAGAATGAAAAATATTTTTAGATACAAATTAGTAGTACTTGCTGTTGTTTTGGTAAGTATTGTTTCCTGCGATTTGCTTAGGGAAGCAGAACAGGATGCTGCACCGGTTGTCAGCCCCGACGGTAATACCAAAATTGTTACAACTTCAACAAATATTACCGGAAATACTATAGCTGAGGGTGATACACTACTCTTTAAAATCAGTATCGATGAAACGATCGACAGGGCAATTACGTTTAATGCCAAAATTTTAAGCGGAAATCTTGACGAGAATGATATCGAAGTGATCCCGGGAGTAATTCAGCCCTACACAAAAGAAGCGGCGGTAACTGTTATTTTCCTTCCCGACTGGGACGTTGAATCTGCCGAATCAGTTAAGTTTGAATTTGGAGTTTACGGCATTGCCGAGAAGTATTTACTCCATTCCACTACTGTATTTCCTGTGCTGGATTTAACGGTGAATAATTATGTTGCCGACGAATACATCCTGGAAATTGAATGGGCACAGGAAGTTACGGTTTGGGAAGAAATTGAAAAACATTTTGAAGACGGTAATTTTGAAGTCGATTATCTGGATACCATTGAGGTAGTGACCGATGCCGCCGACGAAGTGGATTACGACTTCCTGATTTGCCCGGTGGAAGGATTCGATATTTCCAACCCATGGGGAAATCCCGTAAAGGTTGCAGCAACCGGCGATTATCCTGAGGTTTTCGAACTCAGCGGATTGGAAGACGGGGAATATTATATCGCATACGATTTGTATGCCAACGGTTTTGTTTCGTATGTAGCCGTTGAGGATACCACCGTATTGCTGAATGCAACATCGTCGATGGTGAGACAAGGGACTGATTTGGATGCCATGGTTACCATGCTCGATTCTCAAACTCCTACGATTTTAACGCCTGGTTATGCTGATAACGAGATTGGAAAAACCGGCGTTGTGGCAAAACTGATCGTCGATGGTGACAATTATTCTATTGTTGACTACGATGAAGCAGATGGGGTACAATTTGCAAGTAAAACCAAAAGCGCTTCTACAAGGCCTTATATCGAAAAGAAAAAGAGATAGGTCAGATACTTATCTGCAACTATGAAATAAAAAACTCCGGCTGAAGGCCGGAGTTTTTTATTTGTAATCAATCGGTGGTTAGACATGGTTGCCGACAACAAGCCCCAAGTCGCGAGCCATGAGCTACGACCAGTGACTAATGACCAATGACCGAAACAGGCAACACTTTAAACCTCAAATTTTAACAGCGCCGGAGGTGCGACAGTATGGTAGGACAGGGAACACAAAACGAAAACCGTCAGCGATAGGTTGCTGAAAAAAGCACAACTCTGCTTTCGGACGGAACAGAAATATCCTCCCCCAGTGCCGGATAAGAGTGCATATTTCAGATTACGCATCCCGCAAAAAATTTGGTTACGGAACTCTTTTCTTATATCTCTGTTTATCAGTACAAGAATCAAAAAAGGTAATCTGAAAGATAACCTTATTTTATTTCGGCCGACCTTAGTAAAATAACGATTGACCCAAACTCCACAACCTTATTGGGTTTGGTTAGTTTTGTGCACCTGTAATATTGTATATGAAATAAGGTAATAAGGTTAAGTTCTACCCGCAGATTCACAGCTACTAAGGTTAAGGATATAAGAATAAGGTTTTTTCAACCTTCATTTTCACCCAAACATCATACCTGGGGGAAATTCAAAAATTTAATGATTGTGCGTAACCTGAGAACAGCATCCCGGACAATAAAAAAAATCCTGCAAGATTGGATGCGTATTTCACAACCCGCTGATTATTACCATTCGGCACGAAATTTTTTTGAATGTTTTTTTGGATATTTTTATAAAATAGTTAAATTTAGCTGCTTTTTTAACTCAAATAAAATTCAAATTTTTTAAGTCTAACTTTTTAAACTAAACA
>CAYWBV010000203.1:4588-7434 GCA_964455785.1 uncultured Maribellus sp. | reverse complement strand
TTACCATTGTGATGAATTTTACCCGTCCGACCGAAACCAAACCGGCGCTGCTCACCTTTAACGAAGTGGAAACTTTTTTGCATGAGTTTGGCCACGCTTTGCACGGAATGCTGGCAAACTCTACCTACCAAAGTGTTTCGGGAACCAATGTCTACCGTGATTTTGTGGAACTTCCCTCGCAGATTATGGAAAACTGGGCCGTGGAAAAAGAGTTCCTCGACCGTTTTGCCGTACATTACCAAACCGGCGAAAAAATCCCCGCCCAATTAGTCAAAAAAATAAAAGATTCACAGAATTATCTGGCCGGTTATCTTTCCATCCGCCAGTTGAGTTTCGGTTATCTCGACATGGCCTGGCACACTCTCGAAAAGCCGTTTGAAAGCGAAGTAAAGGATTTTGAAGAGCAAGCCTGGGAAAAGGCACAAATTTTCCCGGTAATTGACGGGATTTGTATGAGTACACAATTTGGGCACTTGTTTTCAGGCGGTTATGCGGCAGGTTATTACGGTTACAAATGGGCCGAGGTACTCGACGCCGACGCATTCAGTTTGTTTAAGGAAAAAGGATTGTTTAACAGGGAGGTGGCTGCTTCATTCCGAAAAAACATTTTGGAAAAAGGTGGAACCGAGCATCCGATGGTTTTGTACAAACGTTTCCGCGGACATGAACCGACTGTAGATGCTTTACTGGAAAGAAGCGGTTTAAAATAGTTTTCGCGGGATAAAAAAATCAGGCCGGGTGATTTACTATTTTTGCCGGGTGGTTATGTAGCCCATCAGTTCGATTAACGAATCGCGGGCTTCCCCGTCGTCAAATTCCATCAGGGCCTCAATGGCCTTATTTTTAAATTCATTCATTTTAACTGCGGCATATTCGAGCCCGCCCTTTGCAGTTACCAATTGAATCAACTCTTTAACAACTGCGGTGTTTTTATTTTTACGTTTGATAAGTCCCAATATCCTTCGTCGTTCCGAAGCGCCTGAATTATTCAGGACATAAAGTAACGGAAGCGTAATTTTTTTTTCCTTGATGTCGTTTCCGGTGGGTTTCCCCAATATTCCCTTTTCCTGGTAATCGAAAATGTCGTCTTTAATTTGAAAAGCAATACCTACATCCTGTCCAATACTATACATTTTCCGGTGAATTTCGGGGTTGTCGGTTACCGAAGCCGCGCCAATGGCCATGCTCGTAGCAATCAGCGAGGCTGTTTTTTTGCGGATGATTTCATAATAAATTTCTTCGTCGATATCCAGTTTCCTGCTTTTTTTTATCTGAAGTATTTCCCCTTCACTCATATCCTGCACAGCGCGCGAAATGAGGTGCAGAAAGTTGTATTTTTTATTTTCGAGCTGGAGCAGCAGCCCTTTTGCCAAAATGTAATCGCCAACGAGAACGGCCAGTTTATTTCGCCAGAGTGCATTGACCGAAAATGTCCCGCGGCGCTCGTACGATTCGTCAACCACATCGTCGTGAACCAGGGTCGCCGTATGTAAAAGTTCAACCGAACAGGCGGCCAGTTGCGAGAATTCGTTGGGTTCGCCATGCAGTTTTGCCGATAGAAACACAAACATCGGACGAAGTTGTTTTCCTTTGGTGCGGTACAAAAAATTTAAAATCGTACCGAGCAGGGGCACATCGCTCTGTAACGATTTTTTAAAATATGGTTCAAAATCGTTCAGATCCTGTTCAATTGGCGCCTTAATTTTTTTTAATACTGACATTTAATTGGTAACCCCTCGTTAAAACAAAACGAACATAAAATAAAATAATTAATGATCGACAGATTCCGGCGAAAAAAGTTCAATTATTTTGGGCTTTATTCAAAATTCATCCAAATTGAAAAAATGGAATAGTATTATCCTTAAATATTTATATATTTGCATCTTTAAAGGAATTTGATAATGTTAGAAATCAAAGAGTTAGATACAGATCGATTGGAATTGGCGGCCAGTATGTTAAAAGCCATTGCACACCCCATGCGTATTGCTATTCTGAAACACCTCGAAGGGGGGAAACGACTGACTGTTACTGAAATTCATGAATTACTGGGGATTGAGCAATCAACCACTTCGCATCATCTCGGGATTTTACGGGACAAAGGTGTGTTGTGTGCAAAACGTGAAGGGAAAAATACATACTACTATTTAAAATATGAGATTTTAAGCCAGATTGTTGACTGTTTGCAAACCTGTACCTGCGAATAAAAAGTTCTCAGTCGCAGTTTCCAGTTTTTAAAACGTATCAAGACTCCCGCCTTTAGATCACCCGTTTTTTCTTCCGGTTTCCAGTTTTAAATGAACTTCCCGCCGAACCCTGCCCGCCAATTTTTCGTTGTACTTTTCCAAAAATTCTGCCACCGCCTTTTTATCACTTTTCGAAAGTTCGCGCAACGCCCACGACAACGCTTTTACGATCATATCATCCCGATCTTCAACTACCTTTTCACAAACCATAATTGTTCGTTTGGTGTCGCCGGCGCCACCCCGTGAACGTGCGTTCATCCCAACCGTAGAAACTACTGCGGCCCTCCTCCACCAACGGTTTCCCGATTCGAGCCAGCAAAAGATATCTTCATCGTCCATCTGGTTGTTACGCCAGGCCCACCCCGAAATCAAAACCGAAAAAGTGTCAGTCGTTCCCCAGTTATCCATGTTTTTGCCCAACTCTTCCAAATCTTTTAGTGTCAGTAAATTCAAGGCGGTTTTATTTTTCCAAAGCAGTTCAAAAGCAACCTGGTTACACTCGAAGTTGCGGGTGTTTACCAGTTCTTTGGCAAAAACAATAAGTTTTTCAGGCGGCCAGGTTTTACATTCTTCCCACCAATGGTTGAATAAAACTCTCATTTC
>CAYWBV010000203.1:0-4488 GCA_964455785.1 uncultured Maribellus sp. | reverse complement strand
TGTTTGTTTTCCGAAAGGTTTTCTTTGTGTCTTAGCGTCTTTGCGTGCAAAAAAGTAAAAAAGATGAAACTTGTCTTTGCCACGAACAATCAACATAAACTAAAGGAATTACAGGCTATTTTAGGAAATCATTTTGAATTGTTGAGTTTAAATGATATTGGTTGCGTCGAGGAAATCCCGGAAGAACAACCGACACTGGAGGGAAACGCCCGTCAAAAGGCCTTTTTTATCTTCGGCAAATATGGCCTTCCGTGTTTTGCTGACGACACCGGTTTGGAAATTGAGGCGCTGAACGGTGAACCCGGGGTATTATCGGCGCGTTATGCCGGCGAGGAAAAAAGTTCGGAAGCGAACATGAACAAAGTTTTGGATAAAATGTCCAAAATAAATCACCGAAAAGCCCGTTTTAGGACTGTAATTTCATTGATAATAAACGGAAAAGAAACTCAGTTTGAAGGTATTGTGAATGGTGAAATTTTGTTTGAGAAAAGAGGCAGTTCCGGTTTTGGTTACGACCCCATTTTTTTGCCCGAAGGATACGAACTTACTTTCGCCGAAATGGACCTGGCCGACAAAAATAAAATCAGTCACCGCGGAAGGGCAGTACAAAAACTGGTTGATTTTTTAAAAAATACTGAAATTGAATAACAATTCTACCGTATGCAAAAATTGATTCTTTCGGTTTTCTTTTTGGTGTTGATTTTTCAGACACAGGCTCAGCGTGCAAAAAGTAGCTGGCAGGATTATCTTTCGTTTACCAATGCTACCCAAATTGCCGTGGGCAGCGACAAAATCTATTGTGCGACCGAAGGCGGTCTATTCTACTACGACCTCCAGGATAACAGCATTCAGAAAATTACACAGTCAGAAGGACTCTCCGATGTCGGCATTGAAACCATTATGTACAGTGAGGAAAACAACGTTCTGATTGTCGCCTACACCAATAGTAACATCGATTTAATTGACGGTTCGGGAACGATAAGCAACCTCACCGACATCAAAAGAAAACAAATCACTGGCGATAAAAACATCAACAACATTACATTTTCAGGAAATGAAGCATTGCTCGCATGCGGATTTGGAATTGTTGTTTTAAACTTAGACAAAAGGGAGGTAAAAGATACCTACATTATTGGAGAAGAGGGTGCTTTTCTTTGTGTGAACGACGTTGAAGTTTTTGAGGATAACATTTATGCAGCCACCGACGAGGGTTTGTATGTTGCCGATAGAAACAGTTCGAATCTGCTGGATTATCAAAGTTGGGAAAGGATTGAAAACGTTCCCCGTTCTTCCCAAAAGTTCAGTCAACTAGTGGTTCACGCAGGTGTTTTAATTGCCAATTATACACCGGACGAATACAATCTGGATGAAATGTACCGGTTAAACGGCAGCAACTGGGAAAGATACCTTCCGGATATTTTGTATCTGTATGATATTCAGTCGAACGGCACTTACATGGCTGCAACCAGCCGCTCCGAAGTTTACCTTGTTGACAACAACCACAACCTGTTGGCAAAAATCAATTCATACACTCTTGCAGATGAAACTGTTTCACCAATAAATCCCAGAAGCACAGGAATTTCTTCCGACGGTTCGGTTTGGATTGCCGATTATTCAAATGGGCTGGTGCATGTTTCCGGAAACAACTTCGAAGCCATTTATCCCAGCGGCCCCATGGACAACAACATATTTTCGCTTTATACAAACGGTGCCGATTTGTGGGTTGCGCCCGGGGGAAGGACCGATGCCTGGAACAACACCTGGCAGGCTCCGCGGTTTCAGTTGTTCCGGGGCAGTGAATGGACCAATTTCACGAAAACCCAGTACCCCGAACTCGATAATTTTTTTGATATTGTTTGTATCGCTGCCGACCCCGCTAATCCTGATCATATTTTTCTTGGAAGCTGGGGCGGAGGGTTACTGGAATTTCAGGGCAACCAGTTTTTGAACCGGTACACCAATAAAAACAGTCCCCTTGAGACAGCGCTCCCGGAAAAGCCCGACGATCCGTACGTAAGAATCGGTGGGTTAGACTTCGATTCAGAAGGAAACCTATGGATTACGACCGCCGAATCAACAAAAAGTTTACACAAACTTTCTTCTTCGGGAGAATGGGAATCTTTCGAGCTCCCGGAAGTAGCTGATGAATATAATATTGGACAAGTAGTAGTTACTCAAAACAACGATAAATGGATTTTACTTCCCCGGGGACACGATTTGTATGTGGTTGATAAAACCGGCTCTCAAAAAAAACATCTCTCGCTTATTTCCTATTTCAACAATGGCACCAACGAAATTTTTAACCGGATGAATGACGTTTATTCCATTGCCGAAGATCTTGAAGGAGATATTTGGATTGGTACATCAAAAGGAGTGGCCGTTTACAGCAGTCCCTCCCGGATTTGGGAAACCGGATCATTTTATGCCAGCCAACCCAGTCTCGATCTTGGCGACGGAGTATATCATCCGCTGTTGGAGACCGAAACGGTTACAGCCATTGCGGTTGACGGAGCCAACCGGAAATGGGTAGGAACCAAAAGTTCGGGCGTTTACCTCATTTCTGAAACCGGCGAAGAAGAGCTTCTGCATTTTACCCACGAAAACAGCCCGTTGTTATCGAACACGATTACAACCATTGCCATTAATGAAAAAACCGGCGAAGTTTTTTTCGGTACCGAAGAAGGTTTGATTTCATACCAGGGAGATGCTACCGGAGGAAACGATACTTTTGAAAATGTATATGTTTATCCGAACCCGGTTAGGGAAACCTACGATGGCCCCGTTACCATCACCGGATTGGTGGAAGACACGGACGTAAAAATTACCGATATTTCGGGGAATCTTGTCTATCACACAACCTCGTTGGGAGGCGACGCCATCTGGGACGGTAAAAATTTAAACGGCAACCGGGTAAAAACCGGCGTTTATCTGGTTTTCTGCAACGATAAAACCGGCGAAGAAACACGCATTACCAAACTGCTGTTTATTCATTAACCATGCTGGCGGCAACCGAAGGAATAGTATTGCATTCCATCAAATTTGGTGAAAGTAGTGTTATTGCCACCATTTACACCCGCGATTTTGGGCGGCAAAGTTTTATGATAAATGCTGCCCGGGGTAAAAAATCGGTCAATAAAGCCAATTTTTTACAACCGCTTTTTCTGGTCGATTTGGTCACTTACCAAAAACAATCGCGCGATATTCAAAGGGCCAAAGAGATTAAAATCAGCCAGACCTACCAAAATATTCCTTTTGATATTACCAAATCGACTCAAGCTATTTTTCTTGCTGAAATGCTTTATAAAACCATTGGCGAACAGGAGAGTTTCCCCGAAATGTTCGATTTTATAAAAAACACACTCTTATACTTTGATTTGATGGAGAACGGTTTTATTTGGTTTCATCTCTGGTTTTTGTTCCGGTTAACCGAATACCTGGGTTTTTTGCCCGATACAACCCCGAAGGCATTTGAAAACTGGTTCGATTTGCGCAAAGGAGCCGTGGTACCCCACGAACCCCCGCACCCCATGTTTGTTAACAAAGAGGCCACCGAATATTTGTGCGCTCTGTCGGCCCTGAAAGTGAACGACCTGTCTCAATTGGAAATTCCAAGGAAATTGCGCGAATATCTGCTGACAAAAATGATTGAATACTACCAGTTGCATTTCGAAAACCTGGGTGAAATCAGATCACTCAAAGTTTTAAAAGAACTGTTTCAGTAAAACGATAGCTGGTGTTGACCAAATTTCAGGAGTTAAAATTTCTTTTAAATAAAAATACCCACAGGGTACAAAAAATGACCCTGTGAGTTTTCTAAAATTAATTGGACAGTTCAACTAATAGCTACAAACTATTCAACTATTAGTTTCTTAACATTAACATGATTATCGTTTGCTGAACGAACATAATACATTCCCGGGGTAAGTCGGTTTGTATCAATCCGGTTCAAATTTGATTCTGCCTGCTGGCTGACGATTGTCCGGCCATTTCCATCGATAATCTCGATGGTTGTGCCAGTTTCCGGGATCGATGTGTAGTCGATATTTACATAAGACTTCGCCGGATTCGGGTACATTTTAAATTCATTCCGAACTTCGAAATTTTTAATATCAAAAATGCTTTCGGAAGTTGTCAAATTACCGGCTTTATCAGGACTCCATGTATCTGTCGAACCTTCTGATGTTTCAGCATTGTTGTTTACAATTGTTTGCTGAACGTCGAGGATAGTTGTAACAATACTGTCGCATCCGGTAGCAGCAACAAGAGTACGCTGGTACTGTCCTGAAACAGTCCATCCCAGGTAATTTTCACCTTCATTTATGGTAATACTTTCAGTTGTTTGCTGAACCGGGTTCACGGTTAAAATCGTTGTGATTACCTGTTCCGAAGTTGTTACCTGTTCTGAATATTCGGCAAATACAACATCGTCGAGGAATAAAGTCTGCCCAACCGGAAGGCTGTTTCCAAGATAAAACCGCAGTTGTGCAT
>CAYWBV010000202.1:0-7479 GCA_964455785.1 uncultured Maribellus sp. | reverse complement strand
AGACAACTTCCGGCGATTTTCGCACCAAAGCTTTTGCAAGTTTTATCCGGCAGGTACGTTCGGCAAGTTTGCCCGACGACCAAAAGTTGTTACAATACCGGAAAGTGATGCCTTTTTCGGCTACTACTGAAGAAAAGGCACTGGTTATCAATTCTGTCGGCAACCTGAAAACCTTTTTGTCGCTGGTTTATCTCGAAAAATTCCTTGAAGATAAAACAGTGCAGCAGGAAACCGCCCGCGCCATTATGAAAATTGCACTGCCGGGGAACCAGCAGGAAGGATTCGGCGGCGAAATCGTGAAAAACCTGCTGGAACGGGTAACCTCGGTAATCAGTGGAGAAGAAAGCGATTACGATAAAATCAACATCAAAAACTACATCGAAAAAATGCCAAAAGAAAAAGGTTTCGTTTCTATGTTCAACGGGAAAAACCTCGACGGATGGCAGGGGATGCTTTTAGATGGTAACCCGATTAAAATTGTAAAGCTGAGTGAAAAAGAACGCGCCAAAGCACAGGAAGAAGCCAACAAAAAAATGATTGAAAACTGGAGCGTCAGAGATGGCCAAATTATTTTTAACGGACACGGCGCCAACCTCGTTTCAGCAAAAATTTACAAGGATTTTGAGATGATTGTCGATTGGAAAATCACCAAAAAAGGCGACAGCGGGATTTACCTCCGCGGAACACCCCAGGTTCAGATTTGGGATACTTCGCGCGTGGACGTAGGCGCACAGGTTGGTTCAGGCGGGCTTTACAACAACAACGCCGACAATATCCGCAGCCCGCTGAAAGTGGCCGACAATCCGATTGACGAGTGGAATACCTTCCGGATTACCATGATTGGAGAGAATGTAACCGTTTATTTGAATGGTGAACTGGTGGTGGATAATGTACGTATGGACAACTACTGGGACCGCAGTTTACCCATTTTTGAAAGCGGCACCATTGAATTGCAGGCACATGGCAACGAACTCGCTTTCCGCGATGTTTACGCCCGTGAAATCAATACCAAACACATCGGGCTGACCGACGAAGAAATCGCCGGCGGGTTCGAATCGTTGTTTAACGGCAAAAATCTGGACGGCTGGCAGGGGAACAAAACTGACTATTTTGCCGAAAATGGCGAGATGGTTGTTAATCCGCAGCGGGGCGGGCACGGTAACCTTTTTACCGAAAAAGAGTACAGCGATTTTAATTTCCGTTTTGAATTCCAGCTTACTCCCGGCGCCAACAACGGGCTGGGAATCAGGGCGCCGCTGGAAGGCGACGCTGCTTACGTGGGGATGGAACTGCAAATCCTCGACAACACCGCTGCAATTTATGCCAACCTGCACGAGTACCAATACCACGGTTCGGTCTATGGTGTTATCCCGGCAAAACGCGGATTTCTGAACCCTGTTGGTGAATGGAACTCGCAGGAGGTGATTGTAAAAGGCCCGAAAGTAAAAGTGATACTAAACGGCGAAACCATCCTTGACGGCGATATTAAGGAAGCCAGCAAAAACGGTACACTGGATGGGAACAAACATCCCGGGCTGGAGCGCGAAAAAGGGTATATCGGATTTTTGGGACACGGCTCGGAACTTAAGTTCAGAAACCTGAGAATTAAAGATTTAAGCAAATAGGTTCTATAGAGAAAAGAACAATTAAGTTGTTGAAAGGACAGGATTTCATTTTTTTTGAAGTCCTGTTTCTTTTTTCTGTAAACCTTAACTGGGTTAGTTTAACTCAAAGTCAGACAGAATCACATCGCTAACTTTACTGTTAAAATTAATAATGAGCTCTTTGTTTTTCTCCGATGCCAGAACACCTGCACGTTTTATTCCACCATGATAGGTTTTGTTAAAAAATCCCAACCCCGCCAAATATCCTGTGATATAAAAACCGTTGTAAACCTGGCACCCGGTAAATGTGAGTACTGAGGCATTAATCAAAAAATTGATGATACCCTCGCTGCCACCGGCTGCGTAAATCTGCCCGGAACCCGGGAAAAAGCGGGATAAATTTTCAGCTTTCTTTACCGACTTAATACGGGGCCTGTTTTTCTTTCCGTATAAATCCGCTATCATTTGTTTCAACTCCGTTTCTTTTTCAGGCGAAAAATTCTGCATATCTATCAATTGCAGAAAGCTGTTCTCCGCCTCGCCAAATTGAAAGGTTTCGTTCAGACATAAAATTCTGATAGGCAAAAAAAACTGGAAAGAGGCGCTGTCGGTGCTGCGGTGAAAAAATTCATCGATTTTCCATAAAGCCCGGGCTGGTTCCCCGTTCAGGTAAAAACAAAGCGACTGTTCATAACAGACAAGACGGTACAATGAATCTGCCGGATTTGAAAAGTAAATTGGCTGAAGTTCGTTCAGAGCCTGGTCAAAATCCTTTATTTTTTTGTAACACAGAGCTTTCCTGTATTTTAGGTAATTGATATCAGACACACTTTGGGTTTGAAAAATCAATCGCTCATATTCAATGGAAGCTTCAAAGTAATTTCCCTGGGTATATAAACTGTCACCTTTCAGGGTTGAAGCGCTGTTATTCAAAAAAGTTCCGCAAAGGAATATGAAGCTGAAAAAGAATTTGATTGTGTACGGCATTTTTATATTCATTTTCAATAACTTTTACTGAAACAACTGATCCGTAGATATTGGAAACATAAGTGGCAGCAAAAATGCTTCCGAAGATAATTGTCTTTACGTTTGCGATTCCGAGTTTTTGATAGTTCTCCCAGGCGATGAATCCAAAACCAACTGTTCCGACCATCGATGCAATCCCGGAGCCGGTTTCTCCGGCATAAATTTTACCTGACCCGGGAATTACTCCAGACATTATCCCGGCCAGAACCGGTGATTTTGAGCGATGTGTTTCATGTTCCTTACAAATCTCTCCCAAAGCCACAACCTGCTGATTCAGTGTGGCGTTATCCGGATTCACCAGTTTGAGTTGTTCTTTTGCTTTCTGCCAGTTTCCCTGGAGCATTTCCATTCCGGTCAACTCAAAGTTCAGAAGCGATAAATTGGGCTCACCCTGAACATTCATCTGCTTAAAAATTTTTCGAGCTTCCGGGTAATTTTCCAGATAGATTTGGTTGTATCCGGCAAAAAAATGCGATTTCCGGTAAAATGGAGATTCTATTCCAACTTTAAGCAGAGAATGCGTGGATTGTTCGAGATTTTTGAGCGAATAATGCGCCCAGCCGTAGAAATAATGAAGTGAATCCTGTTGTTGTTTTCCGTAAATCAAAGTATCCCGGTCAATCAAATAGATCGCCTCTTTGTAATACCCTTTATCGATGAGATGCCCGATAAATGGAATTTCACTTTTAACTTGTGAAAGTCCGGTTTGAACTGTCAAAGTAAAAACGATAAGTACAAAATATCTCATTTATAACTTTTTACAGGGTCGTGAAACCGGTGCGATTTTGGGTCCATTTCGTGGAGGTGGAGATCGGTTGCGGCTATTCGGTTACACCGGCTCAGCCTGTCAAACGACAAAAGTGTGCCTTTTATCAGCCCGAATTCCTTCACTGCATGTTTGCTGAAGTCGGAGCAACTTGGGTCGTAAAGGCAACTGGCTGAAAGATGTTGTGAAAAATAATTTTGATATACATACAACGAACTGCCGTAAACCAAGCTCACCGGATTACAGTTTTTAAATGTTTTGGGCTGATTTTTATAGATATAAACTCTTTTGGAAGAAACCGGCATTTTTTGTTTCGCCAATGAATCTGCAAGCATCAAGTCGGCCTTCAGATCAATTTTCTGCGCATGGCCCGCTATCGAAACCAAAAGAAAAAGAACAAGGCCAAAACTATTTACTTTCACCGCCATTGAGAGGTTTTGCATCTTCAGGTATTTTGAAATTGAAGTAGGAATTGTCAGCCGTCGAAGAAACTTTTACATCAGAAAAAACCGTTCGGCTTACAATTGAATCGCCTTTTGGCAAATAACTTATTTCAATTATTTTCGATGGTAGTTTGAAACGAGCAAAATCGTTATAACCGAGGTAGTATATTTTTTTCAGTATCTTCTCTTTATTTGCTTTGTATTCCGAGTAAATCGGAAATCCGTTGTCAAAAACCATTTTTACTGTTTCAATTCCACCCAATATCGAAGGGGCTTTCCAAAGGGTAACATAATACTGATCTTCAAACGTATTTGAGATCAGGCTGAATCCTTCATCGGCGAGCCCCAGGTGATCGGTTAAATTGTTTGCAAAATAATAGATCAGGTTTCTTTTTGACGACATCTCCGTGACTTGTTTGTAACCAACTTCGTTCCTCGCGGGGTAATACGTTTTAATTTCACCAAGCGAATTAACAACCATTACATAATCAGGAGACGAATGATAATACTTGGTAATTGTTTGTTTGTTGTTATCGAAAAACAAATCGACTTCACTGGTAAGTTTATTTTTCTTTTCGAGAATCTCTGTAAACTGTTTCAGCGAAATATAACTTCCTGATTGCGCAAACAAAGAAGTGCTAAAAGCCAGAATTGGAAACAGAAGGAAGAGTTGTTTAAGCGCTGTATTCATATAAACAGTAAAAAAGGGTGTCTGTTTTAAAAAAGCAGACACCCTTATTAATAGTAGTATTTTGTTTTACCACATGAAAAATTTTGGGTTGTCAATATACGGGCTGATATCTTTATTATCGATGATCAGCACCACAAAATCGATCAACGGAACAATCCCAAATATACCTCCGCAGGTAAGAATATATCCTATCCCGGTTAATGTTTCAGTTCCTAAATAAAACCGATGAACCCCCAATCCGCCAAGAAAGAAGTCGAGCACAATGGCAACTACGGCATCCTTTTCTTTAGAAGCCACAACTGATGAAGAAAGATCAGCCGCGACAGAACCTAATTCATTTGCATTAATTGAAATCATACTGGTTTCAATTGCAGAGGCAAAAAGCTGATCAATCGCTCCCTCGTCAATAGAATACGACGACGCATGTACTTGCTTTAACGAAAGAACAGCTACAAACAGTAAAATAAAAACAATAGCTCTTTTCATGTTTTAAAAAATTTTGGGTTTTTAATACGCTAATATAGGTCTTTTCCAGTTAGTGACAACCTTATATTAAAACTTTTATTTTGTTTCATAGAAATTAAAGCGAATTTACCGCATTCAAATCCTCAAAAGCAACTTTTAACCTTGCAATCAGCGATTCTTCACCTTTTCGCAGCCAGACGCGCGGGTCGTAAAATTTTTTGTTCGGTTTATCTTCTCCCTCAGGATTTCCGATTTGAGATTGTAAATAACCGTGATTGGCGGCTTCAAACGCACGAATTCCATCCCAGTACGCCCACTGGGTATCGGTATCGATGTTCATTTTGATAACACCGTAAGAAATGGCTTCCCGTATTTCCTGGTGCGACGAACCGGACCCCCCGTGAAATACAAAATTCACCGGTTTGTCGTCGTCCAGTCCGAGTTTGTTTTTGATGTATTCCTGTGAATTTTTCAGGATAACCGGCATCAGTTTCACATTACCCGGTTTGTACACCCCGTGAACATTCCCGAACGAAGCGGCAACCGTAAAACTGGGCGAAACCTTGCTCAATTCCTCATAAGCATAACAAACTTCCGCGGGCTGGGTGTACAACCTCGCACTGTCAACGTCGCTGTTGTCAACACCATCTTCTTCGCCACCGGTAATACCGAGTTCGATTTCGAGGGTCATCCCTATTTTGCTCATTCGTTCGAGGTATTTTTTACTGATTTCGATGTTCTCCTTAATTGGCTCCTCCGAAAGATCGAGCATGTGCGAACTAAATAACGGTTTTCCGGTCTCGGTAAAATGTTTTTCACTGGCATCCAAAAGTCCGTCAATCCAGGGAAGTAATTTTTTCGCAGCGTGGTCGGTGTGTAAAACAACGCGCACACCGTAAGCTTCGGCCAGTTCGTGAATGTGTTTGGCGCCGGCAATTGCGCCAAGAACGGCCGCCTGCTGGCCTTCCAGCTTTAACCCTTTGCCGGCGTTAAAAGCAGCTCCTCCGTTTGAAAACTGGATCATCACAGGTGCATTCACCAGTTTGGCGGCTTCTATTACCGCGTTTACCGACGACGAACCAACCACATTTACAGCCGGAAGCGCAAACTGGTTTTCTTTGGCTACTTTAAAAATGTATTGTAAATCCGACCCGGTAACTACGCCAGGTTTTACTACATCAGCTATTTTTCCCATAATCTTGTTTATTTAATTTTTATGAATTGTACTATTACAACACAAAATTACGATTTCAGTTTAGGGGTTGCAAAAAATGGGCGTTAACGATGATTAATTTTCCGGGACAGAATAAACACCGGGATTCCGGTTTGCCTTGCATCTAAAGCTACCTCAATAACTTCTTTCAATATCAGTTGAATATAAAGTTAAATTTAGGTCTGCATTTATTTCAAAATTCCTTTGTTGATTGAAATTTATTTAATTTCACGGCGCAAAAACAAAAATCAACGAATTAATTCAAAATAAAATGGCAGTCAGTTATAAAGATTTAGGACTGGTAAACAGCAAAGAGTTGTTTGCCAAAGCCGTTGCAGGCGGATACGCCATCCCGGCTTACAATTTTAACAACCTGGAACAATTGCAGGCTATTCTGATGGCTTGTGTTGAAACCAAATCACCCGTAATTCTGCAGGTATCTTCGGGCGCCCGTAAATACGCCAACGCCACGTTGTTGCGCAACATGGCCAAAGGTGCTGTTGAGTATGTGAAAGAACTGGGTTATGAAATTCCGATCGTCCTTCACTTGGACCACGGCGATACGTTCGAACTTTGCAAAGATTGTATCGACAACGGTTTTTCGTCGGTGATGATCGACGGTTCGCACCATTCATACGACAAAAATGTTGAATTGACCCGGAAAGTAGTTGAATATGCCCACGCCCACGACGTAACTGTTGAAGGAGAACTGGGAGTTTTGGCTGGCGTGGAAGATGATGTAGTCGCTGAAAAATCGCATTATACCCGCCCGGAAGAAGTGGAAGATTTTGTATCGAAAACAGGTGTCGATTCACTGGCGATTTCTATCGGAACTTCGCACGGCGCCAATAAATTTACTCCGGCCCAGTGTACTCGTAACGAAGATGGTATTTTAATTCCACCCATGTTACGTTTCGACATTCTTGAAGAAATTGAAAAACGGATTCCCGGTTTCCCGATTGTTCTGCACGGTTCATCATCGGTTCCGCAGGAAGAGGTAGCTACCATCAACAAATACGGCGGCGCTATGAAAGACGCGGTTGGTATTCCTGAAGAATGGCTACGCAAGGCAGCAAAATCGGCCGTTTGTAAAATTAACATCGACTCTGACGGCCGTTTGGCCATGACCGCCGCTATCCGTAAAGTGATGGCTGAAAACCCAGGAGAATTCGACCCGAGAAAATACCTCGGCCCGGCCCGCGACTCGCTGAAAGTACTTTACAAGCACAAAAACGTAAATGTACTCGGTTCAGCCGGACAAGCTTAAAAAA
>CAYWBV010000201.1:0-7487 GCA_964455785.1 uncultured Maribellus sp. | reverse complement strand
TTACAGTCGTATATGGGTCAAATGACGGTCGTATAGAGCCCGATTACAATCGTATGGAGTGCAATTACAGTCGTATATGGGTCAAATTACAGTCGTATATGGGTCAAATGACAGTCGTATAGGGCCCGATGACAGTCGTATAGAGTCCAATTACAGTCGTATAGAGTCCAATGACAGTCGTATATGGGTCAAATGACGGTCGTATAGAGTGCAATTACAGTCGTATAGGGCCCGATTACAGTCGTATGGAGTGCAATTACAGTCGTATATGGGTCAAATGACGGTCGTATAGAGCCCAATTACAGTCGTATAGAGTCCAATTACAGTCGTATGGAGTCCAATTACAGTCGTATATGGGTCAAATGACAGTCGTATAGAGTGCAATTACAGTCGTATAGAGCCCGATTACACTCATCTTTTGTCAATTGACATCCGTTCGAAACCCGCTTACAGCCGCCTGACGTCCAGTGATTTAAGGTTTTGGTTTACGGCTTGTTGTCGTGGTTGTTTTTGTTTTTGTGCCTGAAACTACTCATGGCTCGTGGCGGCTTTCATTCATTCAAACCTGTCAGGTTGGAAAAACCTGACAGGTTTCGGATGCCGTGGCCAGATGCTTTGCAAGGGGAATAACCCTGAAAGGGTTACATTTGAATAACCCCGGGTTTTAACCCGGGGATGGCGGCAACGCAAAAATAACGGCGCAACCCATTTGTGGTTTGAAATGCCGGCCGCCTTTGCGCCGTAATCATACAGCAGAATTTTCGAAATCGGCTAAAGAGAAAGATTCCCTGCCCGACTACGTCATTCCCGCCAGAACGAGTCTGTCGGGCTGGCAGGCGGGCTTGTTTCGCTACGGAATGACAACGAATCAGGGCAGTGCGGCAGGGGGAGAGAGGGGCGGCGCAGCCGCCCCTCTCTCCCTTTTTAACGGATAATACTGTCCTTCCGAAGGAGTGCAACGACTGAGCCCGCCTGAATGACACAGTCGGGCAGGGAATCTCTCTTTTTAACTGAATCTGGCATTCTAAACGAGGTGTTCGGCATTTTTTGTTTGTAGTTTGTGGTCCCGCAAAACGGGATTTCGCTACGCTCAACTTGCGGCTCTCTGGCACCGGCTTCCGGCTCTTTTAAGATGTTTTTGTCCTGCCGGACGGGCTTTACTTTTCTCCTTGATGAGAAAAGTAAACAAAAGAATCAAGTCAAAAATAACCTTGGCGTTTTTTCACTGATTCGCCTTAGCCCGATTGACGGATTTTTGACCCGCCCGCACGGGGGAATGTTCAAAGGGTTTAGGCGTTCGAGATATTTGAATGTTTGAGGAGTTTGAAAGGTTTGATTTTGTGGTTTGTGGTCATGGTTATGATTGTTGTCGGGTTGTTTTGTTCGTGGTTCGCGGCTTCTGGCTCCGCGCGACTCTACTGGGACTGGGACTGGGACTGGGACTGGGACTGGCTTCGCGCTTCTACCATACTGTCGGGCCTACGGCCCTGAGGTTTTTTGTGGCCCTTAGCCCCTTGTCCCGACGCTGCCGGTCAGGATTTCGCTGTGCTCAACTTGAAGCTTTTTGTTGTTTGTGGTCATCCCTGACAACGGCTGCTTACTGGCTGCCCACTTCAGGCAGGTTCGGGGAACTGCATAAAGGAACAGATTCCTTGCTTCGCTGCGGAATGACAACGAATCAGGGAAGTGTGGCAGGGGGAGTGAGGGGCGGCGCAGCCGCCCCTCACTCCCCCTCTTTTTAACGGAGAATACTGTCCTTCCGAAGGAGTGCAACGACTGAGGAATCTCTCTCTCTTTAGCCGAACCTGACATTCTAAACGAGGTCAATCGTCAACTTGAAGCTTGCGGCTCTTTGCTCTCTGCTCTTAGCTCGTGGCTCGTGACTTTTTTTTGTTTTTCCCAAAAAGCTTATTACTTTTAAACCACTAAAAACCAAAACGAAACCGCTTATGCAATCGTATTCAAACAGCAGCCTTTACAGCAAAAACCGCAACCATCCGGTGGCTGCCAAACCCGGTAAAAAATGAAAAAAAGTGGAATAACTTAGGGGGATTATATCGTTAGCAAACATTAAAAAACTAATCAAGAATACCTAAATTCAATTTCATACCGATATGAAAAAAATAACATTACTTTTTACGGCAATTTTTTGGATTATTTTCAAATTAAATGCCATCACCATTGTTGTTCCGACGGATTATAACAATATCCAGGCGGCCATTGATAACGCATCTAATGGGGATACTATTGAAGTACTTCCCGGAATATATTCCGGTACAGGTAATTTTAATATTGATTTTAATGGAAAAGAAATTGTTCTTCAGTCACTCAAGGGGAGAGATAGCACAATAATAGATTGTGAACAATTAGACAGAGCATTTTATTTTCATTCAAATGAAACCAAGAGTTCAGTTGTTGATGGTTTTACTATTATAAACGGCAATGCAAAAACAGATGGAGATAACGGAGGTGGAATACATTGCAATTGGAGTAACCCAACTATAAAGAATTGCACTATTAAAAATTGCGTTGGAAATCCTGGAGGAGCAATACATCTTTTAAGTTCTTCACCTACGATTGAAAATTGTTTAATCAGTGGAAACAGTGCTTCTTGGGTCTTTTATTGTTATTCTAGTTCTCCTATAATTAGAAATACAGAAATTACTGGCAATGAAGGTGCTACAATTTTAGCAATAATCGACTATTCAAATCCAACTATTGATAACTGTAAAATTCATGACAATATTGGGGATGGAATTGGTGTCGTTTTACGCTCAAATCCTGTAATTACAAACACTAAAATAATTAATAATAGCAGAGATGGGATCAACACAAGTAATAACTGCAAGGTTACTCTCATAAATTGTTTAATTACTAAAAACAGATGTGGGATAAATTCAGTAAGTGATATTCTTTTTAACATTAGAAATTGTAATATAATATTCAATGATGAATATGGAATCAAATTTCAACAAACATATTCTACAATATCAAATTCCATTCTTTATGGTAATAATTATGAAGAAATAAATGTGGTTACATCACCTATTCCCAATGTATCATATTCTCTTGTTGAAGGGAAAGATGATAATGAAATAATTGGTAACATAAATTGGTCAGGAAATAATTATTACCAGTACCCTATGTTTCTGGATACATTAAGCGGAGACTACCGCGTTAGCTTTGAATCACCTTGCATAGAAAACGGAAATCCAAATACATCAATCAATGAAAACGAAAAAGATTTGGCTAATAATGAAAGAATTATGGGAAGATACATTGATATTGGAGCTTATGAATATTGTCTGGATATTTCAGAGGAGACCGAATATATATGTTCAGGCGATAGTATTTACCTAAAGAATAATTGGCAAAAAGAGTCAGGGAACTATTCTGATACTATTATAGATCAAAACGGATGCGTGAGCATTATTTCTACTGATTTAATAGTTTACAGTCCAAGTGATTCAACTATCGACGAAAATGTTTGCAATTATTATACTTCTCCTAGTGGAAAATATTCTTGGGCTGAGAGTGGTACATATAAAGATACGATTCTCAATACATTTGGATGCGACAGTGTCTTAACTATAAACTTAACTGTAAACAGGGCTACTTATTCAACTATTCCTGAAACAGCTTGTGATAACTATATCTCGCCAAGCGGAAAATATTCATGGACAACAAGTGGAACTTATAAAGATACAATTCCCAATGCTGATGGTTGTGATAGCATTATTACTATAAATTTGGATATTATTTCGATTAATACAGATGTTCAGTTAAATAATGGCATCCTTACTGCAATGGAAAATGATGCGTCATACATATGGGAAACTTGCCCTTCCCAAAACATTATTAATGGAGCAATAGAAAGGAGTTACAAACCAATTGTAACTGGCTTATATGCAGTTAGAATATCAAAGTCTGGCTGCGAAGCATTAAGTTCATGTTACAGTATTGTTGTGACAGATATTGAGGAGAAAAATATGGACAACACTCCTATTTTATATCCAAATCCAACCAAAGATTATCTTACAATTGAGCTAAGGAAATTTTACAATAATATTGAATTAGAAATAATAGACATAAATGGCAAGGTAATTTCAAAAAAACAATATACTAATCTGAAAACGCTCAAACTAAATGCGTCCACTCTAATGGAAGGAGAATATATAATAAGATTATTATTTGATGACAAAGAGACCAAGTTTAAAATATTAAAAAAATAACGTTTGCTAATAAATAGGACTCTGAGCGGCGTGCAGCGCCCAGCGATGAGTCGGTGTTGGACTACATCCCGGCCGGGTTCTGGGCTATGTACATCCTGACGGTTTTTAGTATTTTTTGAAGAAAAAGATTTGAAGTGTTCTTTGAGGTATTGCAGGTTTTTGTGCTTTTGGGGGTTACGTGGTTCATTGACCATTCTACCCCGCATCAACTTTTGTGATGTATTGATTGTTTTGTATTCCGAAACCCGCCCCTTCGCCAGGCGCCAAAACGTTACACCAAGCCTAAAAAGACAGTAATATCAGCAATTTGATGACGTATAATTATAAGTTTTGGTCATTACGATATTAAAAATTACTTTTGAAAACAAAAAATGTTTACAAGAACAATAGAAAATACCATAAAAGAAAAATTCAATAGTGGAAAAGCAATAATCGTAACAGGCGCAAGACAAGTTGGCAAAACGACTCTGTTAAAAAAGATTCTTACTGGCAAAGAATATTTATTTCTTGATGCAGATGACCCATCCACCAGAAGTATACTTCAAAATCCAACTACAGAACAAATAAGGACATTTCTTGGAAATTACAAATATGTATTCCTCGACGAAGCTCAACGAATCCCGGGAATTGGAATCACCTTAAAAATAATCACAGACCAATTTAAAGATGTTCAACTATTTGTTAGTGGCTCTTCTTCTTTTGATTTAGGCAATGCTCTTAATGAACCATTAACAGGCAGAAAATGGGAATACGAATTATTTCCTATTTCGTGGGAGGAATACGAGGATAAAATTGGATTTGTAAAAGCAGAGCAGCAAATCGAAAACAGATTATTGTATGGATTTTATCCGGAAGTAATAAATAATCAAGGCAAAGAACGGGAAACTCTAAAAAATCTCGTTGCCAGTTACTTATACAGAGATATTCTTACTTTTTCAGACATCAGAAAACCTCAGGTTCTTGACCAACTTTTGCAAGCTTTAGCTTTACAGATGGGAAGTGAGGTTAATTATAATGAATTGTCTCAACTCATAGGGGTTAATAAAATTACAATACAAAATTATATTGATATTCTGGAAAAGGGCTACATCGTCTTTCGCCTCAATAGCTTCAGCCGAAACTTAAGAAATGAAATTAAACAAAATCGTAAAATCTACTTTTACGATAATGGCATTCGAAATATGATTATTGGTGACTTCAAACCTTTAAACCTAAGACTTGACAAAGGAGCTTTATGGGAAAACTTTCTTGTATCGGAAAGGCTAAAACAAAATATTTACAAAGACACCTTTGCGAGAATATATTTCTGGAGAACGCAGCAACAGCAGGAAATTGATTTTGTAGAAGAAAAAGACGGAGGAATAACAGCATTTGAGTTTAAATGGAAAGATAAAAAAACAAAATTCCCTCAAAAATTCTTAGACGCTTATAATGCAAATGGATTTGTAATTGACAGAGATAATTTTAGAGATTTTGTAAAAATTAAAAACTAAATGCCAGTGCCCAATAAACAGGAATATGAGCGGTGCACCCGGCCGGGGTCGGGGCTATATACATCCTGACGGTTTTTAGTATTTTTTGAAGAAAAAGATTTGAAGTGTTCTTTGAGGTATTGCAGGTTTTTGTGCTTTTGGGGGTTACGTGGTTCATTGACCATTCTACCCCGCATCAACTTTTGTGGTGTATTGATTGTTTTGTACTCCGAAACCCGCCCCTGCGCCAGGCGCCAAAACATTGGCAGTAATACAAATAACAAGACAAACTCAAAATAATAAAAAAAATGCAGGACAAAAAGATTATGGTATATGGAGCGTATGGACATACAGGCAAATTTGTAGTAGCACAACTTTGTATGCAGGGGTTTTTACCAATTCTTTGTGGAAGAGACAGCGAAAAACTATCAGTTTTTGGGCAACGGTACCCAAATTTAAAAACAGTAATTGCTGACATCAATGAACCAATATCTTTGGATAATGCTTTTTTACAGGCAGACATTATTATAAATTGTGCAGGTCCATACCTGGATACAGCAGAGCCAATCATTCAATCTGCTATACGATTAGGTAAACACTATATTGATTTGAGTGCAGAACAAAAAGCGGTATCAGATGTTTTTGAAAAATTTAGTGACCAGGCAAAACAAGCTAAAATAATAGTAATCCCCGCTGTTGCTTTTTATGGCGGACTTGGCGATTTGTTAAGCTCGTCAGTTACTCAAGGATGGAGGGAAATTGATGATATAAAAATATATATTGGCTTAGACTCCTGGCATCCGACGAAAGGAACAAGGCTTACCGGACAAAGAAACCACTATCAAAAATTTGAGCTTGTTAATGGAGAATTACAACCTCTTGAAGTAAGTGGTTCAATAAATTGGAATTTTCCAGGTCCCATTGACACAAAAGAAATGATTGCGGTACCATTAAGTGAAATTATTACTATAGCCAAACACTTAAATGTAAAGAATATAAAGACATTTGTGAGTAAGAATGCGATAGATGACATAAAAAATGAAGAAACTCCGGAACCGAAACCTGTTGATGAAAAAAGCAGGTCATCTCAAAATTTTTGTATGCAAGTAGTAGCAACCAGAGACAGAATAAGTAATACAATTATTGCACAAGGGCAAGATATTTATGCGGTAACTGCACCATTAGTAGTAGAAACTGTTAAGAGGATATTTAGTGGTAATTTTAAGACAAATGGTGTTACGACATTAGGACAAACTTTTGATGCCACAGATTTTCTAAAATCTTTAAGTTCTGATGCCATAACTATTTCGCAGATTGAAAAAATTTAGGAAAATAAATGTGTGCTACTGCCAATAAACAGGGATATGAGCGGTACGTAGCGCCCAGTCCCGCCTCAGCCGGGATTGAACCAGTCTGAACGCCCGCCTGAATGAACCATTCGGACAGGGACGGGCAGCCAACACGCTCCGGGTTACAGGCAATACATCTTACCGAAAATTTCGTTGATTTTCCCCACTATTCTAAACTTCCGCTTCCTCCGGAATTTTAACTAATTCGCCTTCCAGCGAGAAGTCGGAGGCGGCGGTAATTTTTACATCGGCAAACTGCCCGATAAGGTTTTTATTTTCCGAAGCAAACCGTACAATCAGCTTCCCTTCGGTATGCGATGTAAGATAACCCTCCTTGCGGTCGGTTCCACGAACCAAAACGCGGACGGTCTTCCCGATTAGTTTTTCGTTGTACGGGATATTGTGTTTCCGCAGTTCTTCGGTAAGAATATGGA
>CAYWBV010000200.1:5494-7533 GCA_964455785.1 uncultured Maribellus sp. | reverse complement strand
CGTGCGGCACGTTGTATTTAGTTCTGGGTGACATCCATGAGGGATTAATGCTGATGGGTTTTGTCGTTGTTGTGATGGGCATCGAGTTTTATCAGGAAAAAAAGACCGAAAAGGCGTTGGATGCATTAAAGGATCTTGCCAGTCCGCGGGCGCAGGTAATCCGCGATGGAATTACAACGCGGATTCCAGGCAGAGAAGTGGTTACCGGCGATATTGTTATTTTGCAGGAGGGCGACCGTGTTCCAGCGGATGCCGTCGTGCTGAACAGTGTGAACCTGATGGCCGATGAATCGTTGCTGACCGGCGAACCGGTGCCCGTAAGGAAACGGGAATGGCGTGAAGACGATAAAAGTTTTATTCCGGGCGGCGACGATATTCCGGTGGTTTATTCCGGGTCGATGATTGTCCAGGGAAACGCCATTGTAAAAGTAACTGCCATCGCGATGAAAACCGAAATCGGAAAAATTGGCGTGGCGCTCGAATCGGTTCAGGAAGAACCCACTCAACTGAAGAGTGAAATGGGAAAACTGGTTAAACTGATTGCCATCATCGGTATTGTCCTGTGCATTTTGGTTATTGTTATTTACACATTAACCCGCGCCGATTTGTTAAACGGTTTTTTGGCAGGTATCACACTCGCTATGGCCATGTTACCCGAAGAGTTCCCGGTAGTATTGACCATATTTCTTGCCATGGGCGCCTGGCGTATGTCGAAAAAACAGGTGCTTACCCGCAAACCCGCAGCGATTGAAACTCTGGGGGCGGCCACCGTTTTGTGTACCGACAAAACAGGCACCTTAACGCAAAACAAAATGACGGTTACACGGCTTTTTAATGGAAACGATTTTCTGGATGTCGTCGCCGGAAAGTCGTTCCCCGAACCTTTCCACGAAATTATTGAATACGGAATCCTGTCGAGCCAGACCAATCCCTTTGACCCAATGGAACAGGCCATTATTTATATTGGCGACCGCTATCTTCAAAACACCGAACACATTCATACGGATTGGAAAATGGAAAAGGAATATCCGTTGTCGAAAGAAATGCTGACCATGTCGCGGGTGTTTACCAGTGCCGGAAATGATGAAAAGGTAATTGCCGCGAAAGGGGCGCCCGAAGCCATTTTTGATTTGTGTCACCTTCCGCAACCGACCGTCGCCGGATACGAAAAAGCAATTGCTGAAATGGCTTCAGCAGGATTGCGCGTACTCGGTGTAGCCATGGCGCGGTTAAACCATCATACGCTTCCCTCCATACAGCACGATTTTGATTTTGAATTTATCGGGTTAATCGGATTGACGGATCCTATCCGCGAAAATGTTCCCGACGCGGTGAAGGAGTGTTACAAAGCCGGCATCAGGGTGATTATGATTACCGGCGATTATCCTGTTACAGCCATGAACATCGGGAAAGAGATCGGCATTAAAAATCCGGAATGGTGTATCACCGGCCCCGAATTGCAGGGCATGAATGAAGCCGAACTTTGTGAACGTATTAAGGATGTTAATATTTTTGCGAGGGTGGTTCCGGAACAAAAACTAAAAATTGTAAATGCCCTGAAACAAAACCGCGAAATTGTGGCCATGACCGGCGATGGAATCAACGATGCCCCGGCGCTAAAGGCGGCCAACATTGGAATTGCCATGGGTGAAAAAGGGACAGATGTGGCCCGCGAAGCTTCGTCGCTGGTGTTAATGGACGATAATTTCGCATCGATTGTAGGCGCTGTAAAAATGGGCCGGCGAATTTTTGACAACCTTCAAAAAGCATTGGGTTATATTTTTGCCATCCATGTTCCTATTGCCGGCCTTTCGCTCATTCCTGTGCTTTCAGCCAACTGGCCTTTGATTTTGTGGCCTGTGCATATTGTTTTTCTTGAATTGATTATCGACCCTGCCTGCTCCGTCATTTTCGAAGCCGAAAAGGAAGAACGAGATGTAATGTCGAGGCCTCCAAAAGAGATAGACGAACCCTTCTTTGGTACAAAAAAAATCCTTTTGAGCTGTTCGCAAGGTATCGGAATCCTTTTGATTTGTCTT
>CAYWBV010000200.1:0-5394 GCA_964455785.1 uncultured Maribellus sp. | reverse complement strand
GTTTCTTTTTTTCAGGGTCTCATCGATAAATGCGACCAGCTCTTCGCGCGATTTCCCTTTGATGAGCGGGCGTTCGGTTTTCGATTTTAACAAACGGTCGGCTAAAATTTCGGGACCGATATTCATAAAAATGGTTTTCCCTGAACGGTTCATTACATCGATGTTATCGAAAAAACAGGGCGCGCCGCCGCCGGTAGCGATAATGATGTCGTTAAACTGCGAAAGTTCTTCCAGCGCTTTCCGTTCCTTGTTACGGAATTCAGCTTCGCCCTCTTCGGCAAAAATCCGGGGAATGGTTTTACAGTTGCGTTCCTCGATGTAATGGTCCATATCAACAAACTGCAAACCTGTGTGTTGAGATAACCTTCGCCCCAGCGTCGATTTGCCGCATCCCATATATCCGATTAAATAAATTCTCATAAAAACCTCTATTTTCTACAACAATGTTGGACCCTTCAAAAAAGTTCGAAAAGGTGTAAAATCGTTCGAAAAGGTTGAGGTCGTTTGACCGTTCAGTCCCTCGAACCTTCAAACTCTCGCCTCTCTGAGTATTCAACCTCCTTAACAACAACAAACAACAAACTTTCGAACCTTCAATCCTTCAAACTCAAAACAGCGTCATCTGGCTCGGATCTTCCTCATCCTTTTTCGGCCTGCGGATTTCGAACGGAATTTCGTCGAAACTTTGTTTCTCTGGCTCCGTTTCTTCCGGTTCCGGTTTGTCGTGTTCATCTTTGATAACAGGTTCCAGTTCCTTAATGTTCTCCACCTCATAATTGGAAAGTCGTTTCCCTTTTGCTTTCCACGATTTTACGCCGATAAATTCGGCCACTTCGATGATTTCGTTTTCGCGTTCTGCGTTTTTGCCGCCAAACTGGAGTTCAAGCCGCGGGTACCTCACCCACGTAACGCTTACCAGTTTGTTGTCGGGATTATCGCCGATAAAACGGATGAGTTTTCCTTCAATATCTTCTATTTCAAAACGTTTCAAATAGTAAAACTGCTGTTCAGCATCGAAATATACTACTGAAAGGACGTTGCCGGGATCAAATTTTCCGATAAAAAGAATGTCCTGCTCGAAATGGTTGCTTAAATCGTAATTGTACAACTGGTAATCGCCTTTTTTATAGAGGACAAGAATTTTATCTTCGCCGGTAAACTCGCCAAGATATTTTCCGCGGTTGTCGGCATTGAGACGGAGTACGTCATCGTCGAACCAGATTTTGCGGCCGCCCAGCGTTGAAAGCCCTTTTTCCTTCAGATTGATTTTATGCACCTCGTATTTGGTGAGCAGGTTCCCCATCGACTGCCTCCCTTTGATGGCCAGTTCGCTCAGGTCAACCTCGAAAACCAGTTTTTTAATACGCGGTTTGGGTTTCAGGATAATTTTCAGGGTTTCGGCCTCACCGTTCGGATTGGACGAAAAATAGACCACTTTCGATCCTTTTGTTCCCTGCGTGAGGTTGTATTCCTTGTCACGGGTGACACCGGTTACCGAGAACCGTTTCATGTAGTAAAATCCCGTTTCACCGTCCTTGTAAACCACATTGTAAATGGTACGTGTGTCGTCTTTTTTGAAAACGTCGATATGAAGCGGGTTTATCCCGATAAAAGCCTTTTCCGAAATCTTCGTAACAAAATAGGTCCCGTCGCGCCGGAAGACAACCACGTCGTCGATGTCGGAGCAGTCGCAGATGTAGTCGGCTTTTTTCAGTCCGAATCCCATAAAACCTTCTTTCCGATCGACATAGAGTTTTTCGTTTTTTACCACCACTTTTGTGGCCACAATATTTTCGAAGTTCCTGATTTCGGTTTTGCGTTCGCGCCCTTTTCCGTATTTACTTTTCAGATAACTAAACCATTGGATGGTAAAAGGTATAATATTTTCGATGTTGTTTTCTACCTCGGCAATCTCGTCTTCAATGGCGAGCAGGTTTTCCTGGGCTTTGTCCTTGTTGAATTTTAGTATCCGCGCCATACGGATTTCCATCAGTTTGAGGATGTCGTCGCGGGTAACTTCGCGTTTGAGTTTCGGTTTCCACGGCTCCAGCCTCATGTCGATGTGATCGATAGCCTGGTCCATGTTTTCCGAGTCTTCAAACTTTTTATCCTTGTAAATACGCTCTTCAATAAATATTTTTTCGAGCGAAGAGTAATGCCATGCCTCTTCGAGTTCCGATTTTTTGATTTCCAGCTCCAGTTTCAGCAACTGCAGCGTGCTGTCGGCAGAACGTCTTAAAATTTCTTTTACACTGATAAAAATGGGTTTGTCGTTTTCGATGATACACGAGTTGGGCGAAAGCGAAACTTCGCAGTCGGTAAAAGCATACAGTGCATCGATGGTTTTATCGGACGAGATACCGGGCGCCAGGTGTACCTGAATTTCCACATTTTCAGCGGTATTGTCGTCGATTTTTCTGATTTTGATTTTGCCTTTGTCGTTGGCTTTGATGATCGACTCGATGAGCGTGGGTGTTGTTTTTCCAAACGGGATTTCGTTGATGACCAGCGTTTTGTTGTCGAGTTTTTCAATCTTCGCCCGCACTTTTACCGTACCTCCGCGTATTCCTTCGTTGTAGCGGCTGAAGTCGGCAAGGCCGCCGGTAGGGAAGTCGGGGAGGAGTTCGAAATCCTGGCCCCGGAGATAGGCGATGGAAGCATCGATAAGTTCGTTAAAATTGTGCGGAAACAGTTTGGAAGCCAGCCCCACAGCAATCCCATCGACACCTTGTGCCAGCAGCAACGGAAATTTTACCGGGAGTGTCACCGGTTCTTTTTTACGTCCGTCGTACGAAAGTTTCCATTCAGTAGTTTTCGGGTTGAACAGCACTTCGAGCGCGAATTTTGAAAGCCGCGCCTCGATGTACCTCGGGGCGGCAGCGCCGTCGCCGGTAGCCATGTTTCCCCAGTTTCCCTGCGTATCGATGAGCAAATCTTTTTGTCCGAGCTGTACAATGGCGTCGCCGATGGAAGCATCGCCGTGTGGGTGGTACTGCATGGTTTGCCCGATAATGTTGGCAACCTTGTTGTAACGCCCGTCGTCCATTTCGCGCATGGCGTGCATAATACGCCGCTGCACCGGTTTCAGCCCGTCGTTGATATATGGTACGGCGCGTTCCAGAATTACGTACGAGGCATAGTCGAGGAACCAGTTGCGGTACATACCCGACAAATAGGTTATTCCTTCTTTTGAGCTTTCATCCTGCTGCTCCTGCTGGTTATCCAAGTTCTCTTCTGTCATCCTTCTTTATAGTAATTCTTCAATTTCGTATTTCAATTTCTCCGGGTTTTGTCTGGAGTCCCAAATCCTCAAAACAACTATTTTATCAAATATTATTTTATAAACCAACAAATAACTTTTAACTACCTTTATTCGAACATTTGGTTTTACGGTACTTTTCCCTGTGTTTGGATATTTACACAATAATTGAAGGGCTTCAATAAATAAATTATCCAGTTTTATACTGAAACGATTCGATATTATTTCTATTTATCCAATATGACAGGATTTGAAATCTGTCTTTTAGAGCCTGATTTGTCCACTCGACTTTTCTAACCATTCGCGAATCATTTTATCAGCCTCTTCTCCGCTTATAAATTCACCTCTTTCATATTCCAGTTCAGCTTCTTCCACTGCTTTTAACTGTTCGTCGGAAAGATGGTAGATTTTATCACTTTCATCTTCCATCCCTGCAAGCCGACGCATCTCTTCCAATAATGAATCATCTTCAATAGAATCAATCCTGCGTTTTAATTTTTTCTTTAAATCAACTCTTGTCATCTTTTCGTTTTTCCTAAAAAGTAAGCAACCCTGAAAATATTGTTTTTAAGCTACCTCGTCTTTTTCGACATACAAATTCTCGATGATAAAATCCTGCCGCTCCTGTGTGTTCTTTCCCATATAGTATTCCAGCATTTGCGCTACCGATTCATGTTTTTTCATCATCACCGGGTCGAGCCTGATGTCTTTCCCGATAAAGTTTTTGAATTCGTCAGGCGATATTTCGCCCAATCCTTTAAAGCGCGTGATTTCGGGTTTTCCTTTTAATTTGAGAATGGCTGCCTGCCTTTCTTCATCTGAATAACAATAGTAGGTTTTCTGCTTGTTCCGTACCCTGAAAAGCGGCGTTTGTAAAATAAAAACGTGCCCTTTTCGGATAAGTTCGGGGAAAAACTGAAGGAAAAAAGTAATCAGCAGCAAACGGATGTGCATGCCGTCAACATCGGCGTCGGTGGCGATAATTACTTTGTTGTACCTTAAATCCTCGATACTTTCTTCGATATTTAAAGCGGCCTGCAGCAGGTTAAACTCTTCGTTTTCGTAAACCACTTTTTTGGTCAGCCCAAACGTATTCAGCGGTTTTCCCCGCAAACTAAAAACGGCTTGTGTATTTACGTCGCGCGATTTGGTAATCGAACCGCTGGCCGAATCTCCCTCGGTGATAAAAATGCACGATTCCGCTTTTCTTTCATGCGCGTCGTCGAAATGAATACGGCAGTCGCGTAACTTTTTATTGTGAAGGTTCACCTTTTTGGCGCGTTGTTTTGCCAGTTTTTTAATTCCCGAAATGGCTTTTCTTTCCCGTTCCGACTCCACTATCCTGCGCAGTAATGTTTCGGCGGTGTCGGGGTTTTTGTGCAGGTAATTGTCTAATTCTTTTTGAAGGAAGTTGGCAATGTGCGTCCGCACTGTCGGTCCGTCGGGGCCGATATCTCTCGAGCCCAGTTTGGTTTTGGTCTGCGACTCAAAAACCGGTTCTTCCACTTTTATACTCACCGCGGCAACAATCGACGCGCGGATGTCGGAAGGATCAAAATCCTTTTTGTAAAAATCGCGGATGGTTTTGATATACACTTCACGGAATGCCTGCAGGTGGGTGCCGCCCTGGCTGGTGTGCTGGCCGTTTACAAATGAATAGTAATCTTCGCCGTACTGGTTCCCGTGGGTGATGGCTACTTCAATATCTTCTCCCCGCAAGTGGATAATCGGATAAACCGGGTCGTGGTCAATGTTTTCTTCCAGCAAATCGCGAAGTCCGTTCCTGGAAAAATATTTGATACCGTTGTATTCGATGGTTAGCCCGGCATTCAAAAAAGTGTAGTTCTTTATCATGTTCACGACAAAGTCGCTGATGAAACGGAATTTTTTGAATACGGTTTGGTCAGGTTCGAAAACCACCTGGGTGCCGTTGGGCTCGTCAATTCCGGTAAAATCTTGTTCATCGGTTTTAATACCCTGGCTGAAATGTACCTCTTTGGCTACGCCTTCGCGGACTGCCTTGATAATAAAATTACTGGAGAGTGCATTTACTGCCTTAATACCAACGCCGTTCAGTCCTACCGATTTTTTAAAAACCTTGGAGTCGTATTTGGCGCCGGTATTCATTTTGCTCG
>CAYWBV010000199.1:0-7539 GCA_964455785.1 uncultured Maribellus sp. | reverse complement strand
TCGATGTCGCCGAGTTGCAGATCCTGGAAAATCAGGTAGAACATTTACGCGAACTGAACAGGATAAAACTCCTCCCCCGGCTTAAACAGTTTTTTAATGAACCACCCGAAATGTTCAATCAGAAAATGGAAAAGATTTTCAAGTTACCATAAACAGATTTTAATTCCTGCGATTTGTTCTGAATATAAATTTTCACAAAAGTTCACCTTTCTAAAGAGCCGGTCAACTGTTACACCAACATAATTTGACACAATCTTATCAGGCACATCAAAAAATGTTTAATTTTATCAGTCTGAAAAAACCTGTGGAGAAATTATTAATACTGTCAATGATATTTTTTACCACCATTTGTAATGACGTTGCATAAATCCTCTTTCAAAGTACGATGCAGAAGAAGAGCAATATCAAAACAATTCAAGGACAACCTGGGGTTTTGCTTGAGCAAACATTTAAAAAGTTTCACGGGCAACTCTATTTCTACGCCCTTAAATTTATCGACGACCGCGAAGTTGCAAAGGATGTTGTACAAGATGCTTTTTTAGGAATTCTAAAACAAAAAGAGGGAACACAGATTGAGAACCTCAAATCATTTTTATATCATTCCGTACGAAATAACTGTCTGAACTATATCAAACATTTAAAAGTTGAAAAAGAATTTCAGGAAGTGGAGTTGCAACGATCGGTGAACGAAATAGGGTTTTACGATGCCCATCAAACACTGGTTGAAAAGGAGGCACAATATAAAATACTAAAGGCCATAGAAGAACTTCCTGAAAACTATCGTGTCCCCTTTGAACTGAGCCGGTTTAAAGATTTTAGTACCAAAAAAATTGCAGAACAGCTTGGGCTCCCCGTCAGAACTGTTGAAACCCGGATTTACAGGGCGGTAAAAATTCTTCGTGAAAAGCTGAAAGAACAACTTGTTTTGTTATTCCAGATTCTTTTTTCAAAAAACTGATATTTCCCTGACGTAGTTTTCTCCGTTCGGTTGTCATTAATAAAATAGTTTAATGTGCACATCGAAGATATTCATATAAGCCTGACTGTAAAATACCTTAAAAAGGAGATTTCGGATACGGAAAAACAGGAACTGTTTAAATGGATTTATTCCGGCCCCGAAAACGAACGTTTTTTTTACAGCCTGAAAGATATTTGGGAAACAGCGCAATTTGAAAGGATTGTTGATTCGGCAGAAACCGAATCGGAATGGGAAAGGTTTGCCCTCGCCGCTATCCGGCAAGAATCGAAGAACTATATCCATAAAAAAAGCATTTCGAAGAAACTTTATACAGCCCTTAAAATTGCCGCTTTGGTAATAATTACCTTCGGAGTAGGTTTTTTTGTTCAAAACCTGATTCCTGAAAAGCCTACCTACGCGAGTATAAATGTTCCGTATGGCGCAAAATCGAAGCTGGAACTTCCCGATGGCAGCAAAGTTTGGGTAAATTCCGGATCAACGTTAAAATATCCGACCAATGTTAATCATCGGGAAGTTGACCTTTTCCTCGAAGGAGAAGCTTTTTTTAATATTGTCAGAAATCCGAAGCGTAAATTGAATGTAAAAACATCGTCGATCAACATCCAGGTACTCGGCACCAGATTCAATGTAAAGTCATACAACGAAGAAGATGTGGTTGAAACCACCCTGGTTAAAGGCTCTATTTCGATAACCGGGAAGGTGGGAGAGCAGGTTATTAAAGACCCTATTTTTTTGAAGCCGAATGAAAGGGCAGTGCTCGTTAAAAGCAAAAACAGTTTCGAGGTTGAAGATACGCCACAGGTAAAAGTAAAACAAGATATAATTACCGAACAACCGGGCAAAAAAGAAAGAATTGCGACCGAAACAAAAATGTACCCGAAATTAAATATTGCTGAAGGGATTGACGTGGAAACGTTTATATCGTGGAAGGATAATAAACTGGTTTTTAAAGGTGAACGTTTTGATGCTTTAGCCGTAAAACTGGAACGTTGGTATAATGTGGAAATTAATATTAAGGATGAGAAACTGAAAAGTTCGAGATATACCGGGACCTTTGAAAAAGAAACAATCGAACAAGCCATTATGGCATTGAGTATTTCACTCCCGTTTACCTATAAAATCGATAAAAACAGAATAGAAATTATTGGGAAAAAGAACTAAAGATTATTAACAAACTAAAACTGCTTATGAAAAAAATACGGTAACTATTTAACACAAAACCGGGAAATGAGCCAACATCTCCCGGTCCGCGTTTTCGTTCCGTCGCCGACGGAAAAATAACACAATTGTTTAATATTAAGAAAATCAAAACTATGAAAAAAAAGTTTGAAAATGATGGCTTATTAAAAAAAATGGGCCTGCTTAAAATTTTAGTAACTATGAAATTTACACTGCTACTATTTTTGCTGACCACGGTGCAGGTTTTTGGTACCGTTTATTCTCAGGGCACGAAGTTGACTGTCAATATGCAAAATGCAACGCTGGTTGAAATTTTGGACAATATTGAAAACCAAAGTATGTTCAAATTCCTGTACAACAACGATCTTCTCGACAATAAATCCTTTACCGATTTAAGATTTAACGATAAAACGGTGGAAGAGATCCTTGATGTGTTGTTAAAAGATACCGGCAGTAAATATTCAGTTTTGCAAAATAACCTGATTGTAATATCACCCGACAGAACCGGGACCCAGCAAAAAATGATTACCGGGAAGGTAACTTCCGACGACGGGGCGCCACTGCCCGGTGTAACCGTAATCATAAAAGGAACAACGTTAGGTACGGTTACCGATGTCGATGGTTTGTACAATTTATCGGTGCCGAACGAATCGAAAACACTCGTATTCTCTTTTATCGGGATGAAATCACAGGAAGTTGAAATCGGGAGCCAGGCTTCCGTCAATGTTGTTATGGCCTCCGATGTTATTGGACTTGAGGAAGTAATTGCGGTTGGTTATGGTACTATGCGCAAAAGTGACCTGACCGGTTCGGTAACCAGGGTTTCAGTTGATGACAAGGCGCTTATGCCAAACACAAACCTTTTACAATCATTATCAGGTGCTGCCGGGGGTGTAAATGTTGTACAGACCGGATTTGCAGGCGGCGAACCCACTTTTTCCATCAGGGGAAAAACCTCGCTTTCGGCCTCCGACAGTCCGCTTATCGTTCTCGACGGTATCATTTATAACGGGTCAATTTCCAACATCAACATCAACGACGTCGAATCGATTGACATTCTGAAAGACGCCAGCGCTGCGGCAGTTTACGGTTCTCGTTCAGCTAACGGGGTAATGATTATTACTACAAAAAAAGGGAAAACGGAAAAACCTACGGTTTCATTTAACATGTATTACGGGTACCAGGATATGACCAATAACCCGATGAAAGTGATGAATGCGGAACAATACGCGATCCGTCTGACTGATTACTACTATCAGCAGTCACTTTACTCCTGGTATAAAACCAACCCGACCAGCGACACAGGAAAACCTGCAAGACCTGATGTTACCAACCGCGAAACTGTTGCCTCCCGTTTAAGGACACAGGAAGAAAAAGATAACTATCTTGCCGGTAACGAAATTGACTGGGTTGATGAAATTACCGAGGTTGCTCCTATCCAGAATTACAACCTCAGCTTTTCGGGGAGAACGGAAAGAAGCAGCTATTTTATTTCCGGTTCCTATTCAAACGAAGAAGGGATTCTTCTAAACGATGAGTTTTCCAGAATTACCGTTCGTTCAAACGTCGAAAGTAAAATAACCGACTGGCTGACATTGGGGATCAATACTTCCTATTCATACCGCGATTATTCGGGAATCGAAGCCAATCTGGGGCACGCAAGAAGCGCCAGTCCTTTGGCCAACAACAAAATAGGCACTGCAAATTATGATATGTACCTGACAGGCGAAAACTATATGACTTATCCGCTCGTCAATCTGTATGTCGATAACAGCGACATCAGAAACGACCTTTTCCTTTCGGGAAATGCAAAAGTCACCATTCCGTGGGTTAAAGGTTTAACTTACGATATCAACTACGCCAATACCTATTACACCCGCAACAACAATACGTTCTGGCCGGTTACAACACCCGACGGTTCGGGAAATAAAGGAAAGGCCGTTAAAAATCCTACGGAGGAAAGAAACTGGATTTTAAACAACATTATTACCTATTTACGAAATTTTGGAGACCATCAGGTAAATGCCACTTTGCTGTACAGCCGCGAATACGGTACAGCAAATTCGTCAACCCTCACCGCCGAGGGATTCGACAACCCTGCCCTTGGTTACAACAACATGGGGCTTGGCACCATCGCCACCGTTGCATCTACGGCATGGGAACAAAACAGCATTTCATACATGGCCCGCGCCAATTATTCCTATAAAAGCAGGTATATGGTTGCCGCAACTATTCGCAGAGACGGTTTTTCAGGGTTTGGCGCCAACAACAAATTTGCATCTTTCCCTTCATTTTCTGCCGGCTGGGTCATTTCTGACGAACCATTCCTTGCCGACATGGAAATGCCATATTTGAAGTTTAGGGCTTCTTACGGTTTTAACGGTAACCAGGGACTCGGCCGGTACAAAAGTTTCTCCACTATGGGAACAACTTCATACGTTTACGGACCAACAACAAGTATAGGCGTTTACCCCAATACATTAGGAAATGCCAATTTGGCCTGGGAAAAAACAGCTTCATTAAACCTCGGCCTCGATTTCGGTTTCCTTGACCAACGAATTACGGGCTCGGTAGATGTGTATAAAGCAAAAACATCTGACGTGCTGGTAAAAAGAGCGCTGCCTCCTGCCACTGGCTACGAAAATGTTTGGACCAACCTCGGAGGAATCGACAATAAAGGAATTGAGATCGGGTTAAATACAATTAACCTTGAGGGAACTGTACGTTGGGAATCCGGGTTTACTTTTTCTTTAAACAGGGATAAAATTACCAAATTGTATGGCGGAGAAGAAGATAAAGATGTTGGAAACTCCTGGTTTGTCGGAGAATCCATCAGCGCCATTTACGATTACGAAATGGCTGGCGGGCTTTGGACCGAAGCCGACCTTTACAGCGGAAATATCCTGGCTAACTGGTATCCCGGACAGTATAAATATGTAGATCAGGGTACGGCTGACGGAGTGATAGAGCCCAATGCCGACCGAAAAATAATCGGGTATAAGAATCCGAGTTACCAGTTTAGTATCAGCAACATGATATCGTATAAAAACTTTGGTTTGTCGTTTCTTCTTAACTCCATGCAGGGGGGCAAAAATTATTTTTTGAGAGACAATGCAGGGGTTGTGAATGTGGCCTGGAGATCCGATGATGTATTGAGAATCAATGCTTCTGCAGTTCGTCCGTACTGGACACCCGACAATGGCGTTAACAATGCAACCGGTGTTTACAACTCGCCGGCCGTATCGAGCGGGATTTATGAGAGCAGGAGTTTTGTAAGATTACAGGATATTTCACTTTCGTATAAACTGGGCAAAAATGCTCTCAATAAACTAAAGATGAATGATCTGCAAATTTATATTGCGGGCAAAAACTTATACACCTGGACAAAATGGTCGGGATGGGATCCTGAAACCGTAAGAGACGATGATTCCAATACTACTTCCAATGAAGCCAATGCCCCGTTGATGAGAAATATTATCCTGGGCGTCAAACTTTCTTTGTAGGAGGATAAAACAATTACAAACGAACAGTGATTAACTTATAAAATTTAAAAAAATGAAAAAATATATCATTCAGCTTTTCAAAAGATGTTACCACCTGGCAGTTGTCCTGTTAATATTGATAACATCATGTAATGAAGATGAAATATTGAAAGAAAGCCCATTGGATTTTCTTGCTCCTGAAAACGCCTATACATCGGTTGATGGAATCAGGCAGGGTATATCGGGACTGCACGATAATGTGCGCGACAACTGGATTTATGGCGACCAGGATCAGGGAAGTATCTGGAAAGGCGTTGCAACCGATATTGCTTTCCACGGAGAAGACCCGAACAGCACCCGTTTCTGCTGCAATTATGTCAATTATCTTGTTCCTGCATCTACCTATGTAAAACAATATTGGTATCCCAATTACCAGATAATTCAAAGGGCCAATGTTCTTATTGAAAGTATAAATAACTCGGATGAAACTATTTGGTCAGACGATGCCCAAAAACAGGCGTTTCTTGCTGAAGCTATGTTCTTCAGGGCTTATGCTTACCGGATTATGGTTGCCATGTTTGGCGACATTCCATTGGTTACCGAGGTCATCAATTCTGCAAAAGCCGATTTTTCAAGAGCGCCAAAAGCAGAGATTTACAGTCAGATGGAAACCGATTTTAAGTTTGCTGCTGAAAACCTTCCCTTGCCAGGTGAAGAAGAGGCGCCCGGAAGGGTTACCCAGGGAGCGGCCTGGCACTATCTGAGCGAACTTTATATCACAATCGGAGAATATCAAAAGGCAGTTGATGCTGCAACAAAAGTAATTTCAGGGTACGACTATGCGCTGATGACCGAACGTTTTGGATCCACTGTCGATGTTTTTGGCACAGGCGACGTTTATTTAGACCTGTTTGCCTATGGAAACCAAAATCTTTCTGAAAACAAGGAAGCCATTTGGGTTGTACAGTTTGAACCACTGGTTACCGGGGGCGACCAGTGGGTTGGCGAAAGAGCTTTTGGCCCGGCCTATTTCAGGATGGGAAACACACCCGACGGTTTTAAAGCGTTCAGGGGCGAACTGGTCAACGGTGTTTACACCGGTTACTCCGATACTTTAGGCCGTCCCGTTTCGTGGATACGACCGACCTATTATGCTACCAATCTGATTTGGGAGAGCGACTGGAACAATGATATCCGGAATGCAAAACATAATATCAAAAGGGATTTTTACTACGATAATCCGGCTTCGGCATACCACGGTAAAAAAATCGATTTCAGCCTTTATCCAGCCGGAGCGAGAGATGCCATCCGTGATACCTGCCAGTATATTTATCCTTATTTTATGAAATTTGCCGACCCACTGAACCATTTTACCAACGAGGCGCAATCGGGCGGTGGTTATAATCATAAAGACCAGTATGAAATACGTCTGGCAGAAACATATTTGTTAAGAGCAGAAGCTTATATTAATCTGAGCAGAAATGATCTTGCCGCTGCGGATATCAACGCTATTAGAAACAGGGCACATGCAACTCCTGTTGCCGTGGCTGATGTAGACATTGATTATTTGCTGGACGAACGGGCGCGGGAACTTTACGGAGAAGAAGAACGCCAGATTACCTTACGACGTGTGGGTAAACTGGTGGAAAGGGTTCGGAAATACAACAACAACCCACTGAACCCGGGACTAAACATCCAGGATTACCATGTACTGTGGCCAATTCCACAAACCCAGATCGATTTAAATATCGATGTAGTAATGGAACAAAACCCAGGATATAACGAGTAGTATTGTCGTATAATTTTGCTCAAATTATAATCAAATGAAAAGCGTTGCCATTTTATGGCGGCGCTTTTCATTTTTATTAAAAATATTCAACGGAAAATACCCCTTTAAAA
>CAYWBV010000198.1:0-7557 GCA_964455785.1 uncultured Maribellus sp. | reverse complement strand
AATTATACATAAACCAACTCCAGAATCTTTTCCAGCCAGCGGGCATCCGTTTCACTAAACGATGTTTTCTCCTGGCTATCAACATCCAGGACACCGATGATTTCGTTTTCCCGGTTTCTAAAGGGTATCACAATCTCGGAATTCGATCGTGAATCGCAGGCAATGTGTCCCGGGAATTGGTGAACATCTTCCACAATCATCGTTTCTTTTTTATTGAACGCAGCCCAGCAGACTCCTTTGTTCTTTTCCAGAACCTGGCATGCAACCGGTCCCTGGTACATAAATACGGTGAGTTCATCATTTTCAATCAGATAAAATCCGGTCCAGAAAAAGTAATCCATTTTGTGATGAAGGACAGCAATAATAGTCGCCATCCGTGCCTGTGGACTGTGGCTTTTCAAAACCAGCTCACCCAACTGTTGGTAAATTCTCGAGTACCTTCCCTCTTTTTTATTTTCTTCCATTCTTTATTTAACCTGCAGTTTTCAGACTACGAAAAAACAAAAAATGTTTAATTTAGATGAATTAAAACTGAAAATTATGGAACGTATCTTTTCCGATCCCAACGAAAAACAATGGGGAATGTTTGTCCACCTCGCTGCGCTGGCCGTCTTCATCGGTATTCCGCTGGGAAATATTATTGGCCCTTTAATTATCTACCTGATAAAAAAAAAATGAGTTTGAATTTGTAGCCGATCAGGGAAAGGAAGTACTAAACTTCCAGATTACCTGGTCATTGATTTTTATTGTTTCTGCTATTCTGATTTTTGCAGGAATCGGAATTTTTATGCTGATTGGGTTTGGAGTCGCCTGGCTCGTTTTGATGATTATGGGTATTGTTGCGGCCAGCGCCGGACAATATCACCGTTACCCGCTAACCATCAAGTTTTTCAACTGATTTTGTAATTCCATTATCTTATTTCGTTTTTCGTAATCATTTTCTTTATTTTTGAGCCCTCTAAAAATTGTAAAAAAGATGGCACAAAAACCTTCCATCCCCAAAGGGACCCGTGATTTTTCGCCTGCCGAAATGGTACGCAGGAATTATATTTTTGACACTATCAAAAATGTTTTCCGACTTTACGGTTTTCAGCCCATCGAAACCCCGGCGATGGAAAACCTCTCCACTCTAATGGGAAAATACGGCGAGGAAGGCGACAAACTGCTGTTTAAAATCCTGAATTCGGGCGATTTTATTTCTTCTGTTTCCGATGAACTATTGATGGAGAAAAACCCGAATAAACTGACCACAAAAATTTCGGAAAAAGGATTACGTTACGACTTGACCGTACCATTTGCGCGGTTTGTCGTTCAATACCAAAATGACATTACTTTTCCTTTTAAACGCTACCAAATTCAGCCGGTGTGGCGAGCCGACCGTCCGCAAAAAGGACGTTACCGCGAGTTTTACCAGTGCGACGTGGATGTTATTGGCAGCAACAGCCTGCTGAACGAAGCCGAACTGGTACAAATCATCGACGACGTTTTCGAACAACTGAAAATCAATACGGTAGTTAAAATTAACAACCGGAAAATATTAGCTGGAATTGCCGAAATTATTGGCGAAAAAGAACGAATCATCGATATTACGGTTGCCATTGACAAGCTGGAAAAAATCGGACTGGAAAAAGTAAATGCAGAACTGTCAGAAAAAGGAGTTTCTGCCGATGCCATTTCAAAACTACAGCCCATCCTGGCGCTGGAAGGAAATTCGGCAGAAAAAATGATTCAGCTCGAAAATATTTTGTCCGGCTCAGAAATTGGGAAAAAAGGTGTTGCCGAACTAAAAACCCTTTTTGGTTACATCGCCGTTTTGAACCTGAAAACTGAAGTAGAACTCGATTTAACGCTGGCCCGGGGATTGAATTATTACACCGGCGCCATTTTCGAAGTGAAAGCCAAAGACATGGAAATGGGCAGCATTTGCGGCGGCGGCCGTTACGACGATTTGACCGGAATTTTTGGCCTCCCCAACGTTTCGGGCGTGGGTGTCTCATTTGGCGCCGAACGCATTTACGATGTGCTCACCCAACTCGATCTTTTCCCGCAACATTCGCTGGAAACCACAATAGTGATGTTTACCAATTTTGGCGAAAAAGAGGAAATGTACTGCCTGCCGGTTGTAGCCAGTCTCCGAAGGCACGGCGTTAACGCCGAGCTATTTCCTGAAAGCGGAAAAATGAAAAAACAGATGAACTACGCCAACAAAAAACAAATCCCGTTTGTAGTGTTGGCGGGCGAATCGGAAATGGCAGATAACAAATTCACCCTGAAAAATATGGAAAGCGGCGAACAACAATTGGTTTCAGCCGAAGAACTGATAAAAATCCTTTCTGTATCATAAATCCTTTCCGAAATTGCCCCAATAAACAGGGCAATAATTTTACGTTCATTTATGACAAAACATATTTTTGAAATAACTCCTGAAAATCTCACCTTTGAAATGATTCAAGAGATACTGGAAAACAACATAAAACTTCGCCTTTCCGGGAAATCGGAACAACTCATTCAAAAAAGCAAGCGGTTTCTCGACCGGAAACTGGCCGAATCGGAAAAACCGCTTTACGGAATAAACACGGGGTTTGGCGCGTTGTGCAACATCGAAATTTCGAAGGAAGATTTGAGCAAACTCCAGGAGAACCTGGTGATTTCGCATGCCTGTAATTTAGGACCGGAAGTACCGGGTGATGTGGTAAAATTAATGCTTTTGCTGAAAGCTCACGCACTCGCCAAAGGAAATTCGGCAGTGCAGTTGATAACCGTACAACGAATTGTCGATTTGTTTAACAACAATATTTTACCGGTGGTTTGCGAGCAGGGTTCATTGGGAGCCAGCGGCGATTTGGCGCCACTCGCAATGCTTTTTCTCCCTTTGCTGGGTTTGGGCGATGTAAATTTCGAAGGAAAAAAACAGCCATCGAAAACCGTTCTTGAAAAATTGGGATGGCAACCTGTCAGACTGGAAGCCAAAGAAGGTTTGGCCCTGTTAAACGGCACTCAGTTTATGGGAGCATTTGGCGTTTACACTTTGCTGAAAACATTCAGAATTGTGGATCAGGCAGACATTATCGGGGCGCTTTCACTTGACGCTTTCGACGGATTGATTGAACCTTTTATGGAAAATATCCAGCGAATCAGGCCCCACAAAGGACAAACCTCAACCGCTTCCAATTTCAGAAAAATTCTGACCGGAAGCGAAATGCAAAAAAGAAAAAAAGAACACATTCAGGATCCTTATTCTTTCCGATGTATCCCGCAGGTACACGGCGCAGTAAAAGACGCTGTTAACTATGTGAGCGGGGTTTTTGAAATTGAAATCAACTCTGTAACCGACAATCCGACTGTTTTCCCTGACGATGATCAGATTGTTTCCGGGGGAAACTTTCACGGTGAGCCGCTGGCACTGGCGCTCGATTTTCTGGCCATGGCGCTCAGCGAACTGGGCAGCATTTCGGAACGGCGTACCTACCGTTTGATTTCGGGTGAACGCGGATTGCCCGAATTTCTTGTGGCAAAACCCGGGCTGAATTCCGGTTTTATGATCCCGCAATATGCAGCGGCATCCATTGTCAGTCAGAACAAACAGCTGTGTACCCCGGCTTCGGTAGATTCCATTCCGTCGTCGAACGAGCAGGAAGACCATGTGAGTATGGGCGCAAATGCAGCTACCAAAGCGTTAAAAGTGGCGCTGAATGCCGAAAAAATCCTGGCCATTGAATTATACAACGCGGCGCAGGCTATGGATTTTCGAAAGCCGGTAAAAACATCGCCGTTTCTCGAAAAGTGGAAAAATGAGTACCGCGAAAATGTGGACTTTGTAAATCACGATGTTTTAATGTATGTGGGAATTAACAAAACGGTCGAATTTTTAAATCAAACCAAAACAAGAAGAATTCTTTTATAATCCGTAAAAGTTCAACTTTTTCCTTTTCACCAAAAAAGGTATATCAGTTTTACTGGCGAAACCGAAAGATTTTTGAATAAAAAAAACCGGGAGTTTGCACTTCCGGCTTTTTATGTCGATTTTGAAACTTTGGCAGAATGATAAAATTCCCCGAATGAACAGCCTTTTAAATCGATTCGGTTTCTACAACTTTCGAGAGGATATCAGCATACGGCAACAACAGGTATTTTTTACCGCCGAAGTCGATTTCTGTTCCCGCAAATCTTTTGTAAAGCACCTCATCGCCCGGTGCCACTTCTGCATTTTCGATGTTGCTGATGGCAACAACTTTTGCAACTTCCTGCTTTTCTTTCGCAGAATCAGGAATAATAATTCCCGAAGCAGTTTTTTGTTCCGAAGCGTCTTCCGACAACTCCAGCAAAACATTCTGGTTAATTGGCTGTAATTCTTTCATATTTACCATTCTATTTAAAGTTTATAAAAATAGGTCAGTCAAAACGGGTTTGTTAATTTTCCGTTTTTGACGTTTGACTTTCTGTTTTTAAATAAGCCTTAATTAGCGGTCAATAAATATTTGTCGATGTTGTCTTTAAACATCTGCTTGGTTTCTTCTTTCGAACGTGCAATCCCCGACATCATAACCGGTTTTCCGTCTTTCGGAATGTACAAAAATGCAGGAATTCCGCTAATCCCAAACACCGATGCCAACTCACGTTCAACCTGAGTATCGATTTTATAAACGGTAATTTTCCCGGCATACTCGTTTGAAATTTCTTCCAAAATCGGCGAAGCAATTTTACACGGGCCACACCAGTCGGCATAAAAGTCGATTAACGCCGGTTTGTCACCCTTAAATTTCCATTCCTGCGGCGAATTCTGATAATCCCAAACCTCTTTTAAAAAAATTTCCTTGTTCAATTTAACCGAACCCCCTTCGGCTCCGTTGTTCTGTGTTACGGATTCAGCCGGAGATACCGAAGTTCCCTGGTTTTCGTTGCCATTATTTTTTGCCTGGCTTGAAGTGCAGCTTTGCAACGTAAAAACTGCAATAGCCAGGATGAAGACCAATTTTCTCATTTTATTTTGATATTTAATTAATTCCCAACAATGAATTTATTTTTACCCTGTCGAATCCAACAATCATCTGACCGTTTATATCAGTCTGCGGAACACCCTGCTGCCCACTTCTCCGCACCATTTCTTCGGCCGCCTTTTGATCTTTCGACACATCGACTTCGCGGTAACGGATTCCGTGTTCCTGTAAATGTCTTTTAATCGTATTACACCATGTACAGGTTGGTGTTGTGTAAACCGTCACATTTTTTTGTGATTGTCCCCCACCACCATTGTTCGACACAAATGCAACCTTTTCAAAAATAGCATTAAATTGTTCAGGCTGATGACATCCTTTTACAATATTTTTAAGTTCACCGTTCTCGAAATTCAGCAACGACGGCACACTGGTAACACTAAATTCAGGATGGATATCCCTAACTTCATTCACGTCACTATAACAAAGCAGAATATCTTCGACGTCCAAACCGGCTTTTTTATAGTTTTCGAAAGCACAGTCGCTTTGCGCAGAACCTGCTTTAAATAACAGCAACCAAACGTTTTCGTTTGTTTTAAGTTCTTCTTTCAGCCCTTGTAACGATGTAATTTTTTTCATGGTTCAAATATATGTAAATATTTATATATATGGAGACATGATTTACAATTGATGTGCCATTCTTTTTTTAATAACAATATTGTCATTATCTGGCAGCAAAAATTGAAAAAAAAATTCGTGGCACGCAACCGATTTACAGTTTCCCCCGTCTATCACAAAAAATTTAAAACTTGAAAGCAATGAAGAAGATTGGAATTTTATTTTTGATGTCACTGACATTCTTTTTTTCAGGATGTCTGGATGATGATGGATATTCTCTGTCCGATATGTGGGTGGGATTTGGGATTTTGCAGGAAACCGATACCGATCCGGCGGAATACAGAATAATCATGGACGATGATGATGAGGTTTTGATTCCAGTCGCATCGAATTATGGCAGCTATCATTACGCCGACCACTCTCATTTTAAAGATGGCGACCGGGTTCTGGTCAATTTTACAGTTCTCGACGACAATGGCAGCGATGATGAAGAACCGACGGAATATTTTGTCAAAATCAACTCAATCCGGAAGATTTTAATGAAAGGTATTCTCGACATTACCGAAGAAAATGAGGATAGTATCGGGAACGATCCTGTCATCGTAAACGATGTCTGGATGACAGACAGTTTATTGAATTTCAAAATAAAATACTGGGGATACAACGAAACCCATTTTATTAACCTTGTAAAACAACCGGGGGAACTCACTGCCGACGATCAGCCCATTGAGTTGGAATTGAGGCACAACAGCAACGATGATGAAGAAAGCATCCCCTATTCTGCGTATGTATCATTCAAATTAAGCGCACTTGAAATAGCAGGTCTCGACTCAGTACAATTTAAAGTAACCTATACCGATTATGATGGAGACGAGTTGGATTACGACGGCGTATATCATTACGGAGGAAACGATTAAGTTGAACAATGTTTTGGAATAATTAAAGGTGCCCGGCGGGGCACCTTTTTTATTGTAATATCATTTCGGAAGATGAATCAAATTGTTTAATTTGGGAAAAATTTGCACTCAAATCAAAATAGGATGAAAAAAACAATATTGGTTTTACTGGTTGCCATTTTTTGGGGCTGTACTAAAAAAGAAGTTAAAACCGGGTCAGAAAACTACACCCCTGAAACGCAGGTGCTTGAATCGGACATTATGACACCCGAAGTACTTTGGTCGTTTGGCAGAGTAGGCGGAGAGCAGGTTTCGCCCGACGGAAAAACGGTATTATATACGGTAACATGGTTCAACGTAGAAGAAAACAAATCGTACCGCGATATTTATACTATCCCCGTCGAGGGGGGGGAAGCAAAAAACATTACGAATTCGCCCGAGAATGAATCCAACGCAGTTTGGCGCCCCGACGGGAAAAAAATCGGATATCTTTCGTCAGCATCAGGAAGCGTTCAATTGTGGGAAATGGACCCCGACGGTTCGGATGCCGAACAAATTTCCGAAATTGAAGGCGGAATTACCGGTTTTGGGTATTCTCCCGGACAATCGAAAATCTATTATCTCAAAAACGTTAAATTAGACAACGATATTCACGACATCTTCCCTGATTTGCCCAAAGCCAACGCCCGCCTCGAAACCGACCTGATGTACCGGCACTGGGACTCGTGGCACGACTACACCTACAACCATATATTTGTGGCTGGTTACTCCAGCGGAAAAATTTCGGTTGGAGAGGATATTCTGGAAGGCGAAAAATTCGATTCGCCCACGAAACCTTTTGGCGGCACTGAACAAATCGCCTGGAGCCCCGATGGAAAAACACTGGCATACACGTGCAAAAAGAAAACAGGAAAAGACTACGCAGTTTCTACCAATTCCGACATTTACCTGTGCAACACCGAAACCGGGAAAACCATTAATTTTACTTCGGGCATGGTTGGATACGACCAAAACCCGGTGTTCTCGCCCGATGGAAAATACCTTGCATGGGAAAGTATGGCGCGTGATGGTTACGAAGCCGACAAAATCAGGCTTTTTGTTGCCGATTT
>CAYWBV010000197.1:0-7581 GCA_964455785.1 uncultured Maribellus sp. | reverse complement strand
CCACTCTTTGTTTGGCTCCGGCCCCATAACCAACTCCAGTTTTCCACCTTTTACCAGTTCCTCATGGCGAAACCAAAAATTCGTCAGTTCTTTCCCATTTAATTTTGCTGATTGGATGTATTTATTTTTAGCAGAAAAGTTTTTAGCTTCAATTACAAATTCTTTTCCTTCATAATAATTTTGATCAAGTTGAATGGTGATTTTTTCAAAAACAGGACTTGAAATTTCATAAACCGGATCGACGGAAGAACCACCATCCATTTCGAATAATCCCATGGCGCTCATTACATAAAAAGCGCCCATTTGTCCCTGGTCTTCGTCGCCATGATAACCGTCAACCGGATCGGTGCCAAAATAATTGTCCAGAACTTCCCGCACCCAAAATTGTGTTAACCAGGGTTTGCGTGAATAGTTAAACAACCACGGAGCCTCCATATTCGGCTGGTTACCAATATTTACATATTCACTGGTAAAATACGGGTACGATTTTTTAAATCCATCTTCCAGGCGGGAGTTAAACTCATCGATTCCCATCAAATCAATTAAAGCCGGAAGATCTTGTGGTACATACCAGCTAAACTGCCAGGCATTTGCTTCCACATAATTTTTCGAACCATAACCAAAATCCTGTCCCTGATCGCCAGCACCGGTACTTACCGAAAAATCTTCGGTCCAGGGTCCACCGGCATACTTAGCCCGCATATAACCTGTTGAAGGATCAAAAACATTCCGGTAATATTGCGATCGCTGCATAAAATACGTATAGTCTTCCATTTTGCCTAAAGCTTTTGCCATTTGCGCAACACACCAGTCATCGTATGCATATTCAAGGGTGTTTGAAACCGGGCCTTCATTAGCCGGAACAAAACCGTTATTCATGTAAGTTTGCAAATTCCTGTTTCCAACATATCCGCCACACTCATGCGGCCTCCCGGGAATGGTTTGAATTTCCTTCATCGCTTTATAAGCTTTTTCAGCATCAAAACCACGAATTCCTTTTTGCCAGGCCATTACAATAAAAGGCACCTGATGTGCAGCCACCATAATACTCGAATATTCGAGTCCCCCCGGAGCATCTGGCAGCCAGCCGCCGTCATCGTATAATTTCAACAATGAGTTCACCCACTGTTCTGTATAATCGGGCGTTAGCAAACTCCATAGCTGGTTTAAATTCCAAGCCGACCCCCAAAATGCGTCGCAACCATAAATGGGACTGTCCGGATTAGGTACCTGCTGCACCTTTTCGCACATATCCACATACTTTCCATTTACATCGCTAAAAATGGAACGCGAACAATAAGCACGATATAAGTTGGTATAAAACTTTAGTTTGTCTTCTTCTGAACCACCTTCAACCTTAATTTTTTTCAGCAAAGTATTCCAGACATTTCTTGCATTATCGTGTGCTTTGTCAAAATCCCACTCAAAAGGATTCATTTCGGTATTCAAATTTAGCCAGGCCTGCTCAGTACTTACATACGAAATTGCTGTTTTTAACAATACAACCTGATCATCTCCTAAATCAAATTCAAGAAAAGATCCCATATCCAGATCTTCTGAGGTTTCAATATCCTCAGTATTTTCAAGGATGTTCGTTCCAATCCAACCACCCATCGATTTGAAAGGCCGGTTAAAACGGGCTGCGAAATGCAACGTATATTCATTCCACTCACCGGCTTCACGCTGCACATATCCTTCTATTTCAGTATCGCTTATTTTTTTTATTTTGGCTTTTATATTTTTTGAAGGTTCTTCTTCAGCCACTTTCAAATCAAACAGCACCCTGCCATTTTCAACTTTCGGGAAAGTATAACGCTGAAAACCGGCACGTGTGGTTGTTGTTAATTCAGCAAGAATATCATAGTCTTCCAGAATGGTTGAATAATAACCGGCTGTAGCAACTGTGTTGTCGTTATTAATCCTCGAACGATATCCTGCATCCGGATCATCGGAAGTTCCTGGCGCTATTTTTAAGTCTCCGGTGGTAGGCATGGTTGTGAAACTTCCCATCATCCAGGAATGGACATGACCAAAACCGGTAATGCTATTTATTTTATATTCGTATCCGGCACCCAGTTGATAATGCGTTTCATCGGTATTATCAGGGCTCAGTTTCACCAGACCAAAAGGCATACTTGACCCGGGGTAAAGCATCCATCGTGAACTGGAAGTTCCTAACAGAGTATTTACATAGTCAACAGGTTCTTTTTTATTTACCGACGGATTACAACTACTAAAGATTATCGCTAAAAGAAGTATAATGATTGGTCTCCCTTTCATTTTCATTTGTTTTTTTTAAACATTCAATTCTATTTCTGATTTATTAAACTCTTATAAAAATTTTCCGATTATACAGGAATCGAAGGAAAAGCAATGACAAAATCAGTGAAACTGTCATTACCAGTAAATATCCCCAATGATCGGGACTATTACTATCGGTAGTACCTCCCACCATAAATGAGGCCAGTTTATTGAAATCCATTAATCTCCGCAGCATATAAATGGTAATGGGATTAACACCAATCCATACAAAAATCAATGTCCATTTTTTATAACCCAAAACATCGATAAACCAGTAGAACAATCCCATCAATATAAAACTCAATCCTCCACTGACTAAAACATAAGTTGAAGACCATATTTTCTTGATTATTGGAAAAGAGACTGAACCTGCTAAACCAACAAGTAATAATGCAATTCCAAATCCAACCAGGTAATAAACTTTTTTATACTCGGTTTTACCTCCGTCTAACAAAATAAGCGATGCAAATATTCCGATGGTACAACTTACAATTGCCGGGAAAGTGCTTAAAATCCCTAAAATATCCCAGGTTCCATCGGCCCCTGATTTCCTGCCGGGCAAGAATACAGAATCAATATACTGCGCCCAATTATATTCAGGTGTCATCGATATTTCTCCGATTCCTGGCACCGAAACAAACACGTTCAGAATCCAATAGGCAATGAGAATAGCAGCAGAAATGACCGCTACTCCGCGAGGTTTAAAATGAATAAACAAAATGCCGGCAAAAAGATAAGTTACGGCAAGACGCTGCAAAACCCCGAAAATCCGGACATTGCTCCAGCCTTCAGATATTCCTCCGTAATAAATAATTCCAAGGATAAAAAGCAGTACAAATCTTCTCAACAATCTTTTGTAGGCTGCTGTTTTCCCATCCTTTTTCAAAATAGTGGACAATGAAAAAACGATTGACATGCCCATTACAAATTCGAAGAGCGGAAAAATGAGATCGTAGAACGTAAAACCTATCCATTTGGCATGATCTAACTGAGGCAGCAAAACCTCCTGAACACCCGGGCCAAACATTTTTACAGCCGCAACTGCAAATCCGGTACCACCAATTAACCAGAACATATCAAATCCTCTTAAAACATCTACCGATACAATTCTTGTTTTTGTATTTACCTGCTCTGAATTTGCAATGTTTTTCTCTACCATTTCCAATAATTCAATTCATATAATTAAGGGCAATACTGCGCTTATCATTTTAAGTTCAATATCTTTAGATTAACCCGCCAGCACCAATTTCCAAATCCAGTCAACAAGCGTGTGGGTAAGTATGGCCGCCAGTAAATTATTTCCACTTTTTTTGTATGCCCACGCATAACCAAACCCGGCGATTGTAGCTAAAAAAACATACGTAATTTGTATCGTCAAACCATTAACATTGTTCCAGTGCATCAAACCAAAAGCCAGCGAAGATACGACCACGGGCACCCACTTCCGGGAAGATACTTTTTCAAGACCCCGCAAAAGTAAACCTCTGAAAAACAACTCCTCAGGCAACGCCACTGTTAGAAACAGCCCGATAAAATGAGCGGCCAGCTTAGGTATATCAAAGGATTCAGGAACAGAAAAAGTAAGAAATCCTGTAATTAATCCCGGAGGAACAACCAGAACCATTATAGCAATCAGCGCAATAAATGCGATATATAAATCTTTAAATTTTGGAGCAAGACGATAACCAATTTCGGCACTGCGATATCCGTACCAGCCAATCAGGGCAACAACGGAAACGGCTATCGACCACCAGGTATAACCAAGTGTCGGATACATCTCTGTAAACCAGCGAAGATCAAAGGGAATCCAGAGAATAATCCAAAGGGCAAGGTCAATCCAGCCCAACGAAAAAGTCTCACTTCTGATCTTTTTAAGTGATCCAAATACAGCCAAAACAATAAAAGCAAAAATCGTGGTGTAGTACGGGTTGAAAGTATTTGTCAATATTCCCGGAATGGCAAATAGCAGCGTTATTCCACCTGCGATATAATAAATCGAATTTTTATCCCTGTGCAACCACGTTTTACATTGTTGCGTAACTTTTGAGGAACCCAAAGCGAGCATTAATCCTAAAAGAGGAGAAATGCTTACCGCCATTGAGATAAATTCCATCAAGGTCTGTTTTGAACCAGGGCCCGACACTCCATAGATTAATGCAGCTCCCGCTAAAGACCAAAACAGCCAAAGAATAAAAAATCTGCCTTTCATGATTTATTAATTATAACTCTTGATTTACAGCATTCTCCACTTTTGAATTCTCTACACCCTTCACTTCGTGCGTTGAGAAATTGGATACATTTTTAAGAATAAACACTGGCGCACCTTCACCTTTTTGAGCATCGACATCATAAAAGCGGACGTCATGAACATCATCCAGAACAAAAGCAGGACGCTCGTCCCGGTTCATATAACGTAAGACAACATTGTTTACCCTCAACCCCTTCACATATCTGAAATAAATTCCATAAGCGGGCAACGAGTGCCAGCGGTAAGGATCGGGATACATGTCGGTATTTTGCGGAACTTCCATGTTTATGGCTTCTTCCGAAGTGCCTCCCCTGAAATAAATACGGATATTACTCAGGGTCAGATCTTCAATATAATGACCGGGAATTCCCATTACCATTCCGGCTCCCAGTTCGGGGAATTTCGGGCGTCCACCCACATCGTAAACATTAATATTGGTGAGGGTGATCCGTCTGCAAACCCCGACCGGAGTACCTTCGGGGCCGCGCATCCGGGCATTCAACCGTATAAAAAACGGAGTATCGGTAATGTCGCGCATGGTGATGTTATTCATGACAATATCCTCAATCAAACCGCCATCTGCCGTCTCGATACAAATTCCACGCGAGTGTTCGAAAATACAGTTGGATACGGCAATATTCCGGAATCCTCCGTTTGATTCTGTCCCCAGTTTCAAACGACCTGTAATACTGTGGTTTGCTCCCGGAGTTTCGTCTTTGAAGTCAGTTTTAAAAGTACCGTCCAGTAACGTACCGTGATCGTAACCATACACCTGGCAATTAGTAATGGTTACATTTTCGGTGGCGCGCGCATAACCCAGCGCAAACGAAGATTTTAAACAAAGGCCGTCGTCGGTAGGTGAGTTGATAAAACAGTTCGAAATATGTACGTTTTTGCAACAATCGATATCAAACGCATCGCGGTCAGCATCGGCCCTGACATTATCGATGGTAAAATTGTCAACTCCGGTTGCCAGGATACAAAAGTGTCCGCCGTGCAAAATGGAGATGTCGCGAATGGTCACGTTGAAGCAGTTTATTAAACCGATGGCCTTATTTCCTGAACCTTTTATTTCCGGCTTGTCATAGGTATATAATCCTTTTCCCCAAATCGTTCCGTTTCCGGCAATAGCGATATTGTGCAGACTATCGCCGTAAATCAGGCTGTTTCTCCAGTAGCTGTGCCCAAAATCCTGGTATTTTTTATACCAGGCATCTTCCTCCGGAAGGTCGTATCCAACTCCGTCTGTTTCTTTATCACCAATTAAAACAGCTCCCTGATCCAAAAAAAGCGTGATATTGCTCTTCAAATGAATCGTAAAGGAAAGAAATTCGCCGGCAGGAAAGTAAACCGTCCCTCCCCCGTTTTTTGCTGCAATTTCAATGGCAGCATTAATGGCTTTGGTATTGTTGGTTTTGTTATCTCCTTTGGCGCCAAAATCAATCACATTATAAACTACCCCTTCTGAGATGGCGGGATCCGCCATAAAAAACATCAGTAACCCCAAAAGGGTTAGTGATTTGAATCTCATTCTCATTCGTTATAAGTTTCAGAATTACTGAACATCAATACTGACTTAAGTTAGTCTTCTTCTCTTATGATTATTTCATTTGACAGACTGAAGTCTACGGTTTATCATCCATGAAATGAACAAGGCGGAAACAACAAAAAACAAATCCACAACATATTTTCCAAAAACCAGTTGGGAGAATGACAAACCATTCATTTCCAAACTTTCAGGTTCAATAAACAGCCGTAAAAAAGAAACCGCAACACACGACCAGATAAGCAACAAAAACAGGTTTTTTATCCCATTTTTATTTCTGCTGAAATACGCCGTTAACAAGGCAACAGCGGCTGTCATCAAAAAAATATAAGAAAAGTACATTGTAAAGGGCGACCATGTATTGGCGTCAGGATAAAAATCGCGGATCAGGTCGATGGCAGCGAAACAAAATGTAAGGGTAATCCCAATTTGCCAGGCCGCTTTCGGAAAACGCATCAACACCAAAACAAAGATGAACCCGGCAAAAGAATAATTAGCGACCATTCTTGCCACTTCGTCTCTGAAAGTTCCACCGGGCAAATTATTGTCGATGGTGGTTTGGGTAAGCAGTTCCATGGTTCCGGGTATCAGCCAGAACACCAGAAGCCCGGTTACCATCACTGTCAACAGTTCTTTCCAGATCGGAAACTTTTCTGCAACGGAAGAGTCATTTTCTTTCCATTCCTTCAAAACAGGTTCGTTTCGGCTCAACCAGGCTGCATACCCCAGAAATGCCCCGAGGAGAAATCCAAAAGTAAATTCCATGGCTTTCCACCAGTTATTAAAAATGACATCGGGCAGATGGCTTCCCAAAACCATCCAAAAACCTCCCAAACCAAATCCCAGTCCTCCGCCGAGCAACCCCAACAGGGAGAAACGTAAAATCAGTTTGAAATAAGCCTGATTTACTTTCCATTTCAAAAAAACAAGCATTAAAACTGCTCCCAACAAAAGGGCTGCCCATGATTCGGCCCTTGGATTTTCCGGGCCTGAAAAATAAAGCAGCATGGGGTCGTTGATCAGGTTAAAACCAATCACCATTCCGATCATATAAAGGACAAGTGACAGCAAAATTGTTTTTTTTGAAACGTGCTGATAGACAAAACCAATGGCCAGTACTGCGCCGGCGGATAGTCCCCAGACAGCGCCTTTTACGGTAGTTCCCAATGTTCCCCACCAAACGGTGTCAGAATCTTTTAAAAACCCGAGTGTTTGTCCGTAGGTCATTTCGCCGCCGAGACCAACACCAAACACAGCAAAACGGAGGTTGCCGCCGCGGGAAGTTTCAGTAGCAGGCCAATTCCAAGCGCAACCATTGCGCCGGGAATCATCGCCCCGAAAGGGCCGCCGCCGATGTGGCCACGTAATCCCCACCCCAGCATCATCGCCAGCGCAGGGAAAAAAATGAACATCCATTTGGAGTATCTTTCTCTTTTTTCCATGAATATTTAAGTTGATAAGGTTTTATTATTCAAGTTATTTCTAT
>CAYWBV010000196.1:5087-7615 GCA_964455785.1 uncultured Maribellus sp. | reverse complement strand
TAAATACAATCTCCCTTCTGGTTGAAGGCGCCACAGTTCCGTTCATCTCGCGCTACCGGAAAGAACGCACCGGCAGTCTCGACGAAGTACAGGTTTTGCAGATTAAAGAGCTGAACGAAAAATTTACAGAGCTCGAAAAACGAAAAGAGACCGTTTTAAAAACCATCGAAGAGCAAGAGAAATTGACGCCCGAACTCAACGACCGGATAAAAAACTGTTTCGATGCGGTTGAACTCGAAGATATTTATTTGCCCTACAAACCCAAACGCCGCACCAAAGCAACCATTGCCCGCGAAAAAGGGCTGGAACCGCTGGCAAAAATGATAATGAAACAAATGGAGCGCGATATCTCGTTCAAAGCAAATTCGTTTCTGAATGATGAAGTTGCGTCGGTTGAAGAAGCCTTGTCGGGCGCGCGCGATATTATTGCCGAATGGGTAAGTGAAAATGAAAAGGCCCGGAATATCGTACGGAGATCATTTGAAAACAGTGCCGAAATTTCGGCAAAAGTGATTAAAGGGAAAGAAGAAGAGGCAGCCAAATACCGCGATTATTTCGACTGGAACGAGCCTCTGAAAAAATGCCCGTCGCACCGGTTATTAGCCATTCGCAGAGGTGAAAACGAAGGTTTTCTACGTGTCTCCATCACTCCGGAACAGCAAAAAACGATGGAAAACCTCGAACGATATTTTGTTCGTGGAAATAATGAATGTTCGGAGCAGGTGGCAATGGCTGTAAAAGACAGTTTCAAAAGGTTGATAGAACCATCGATCGAGACCGAATTTGCCAACCTTTCGAAAGAAAAAGCCGACGAGGAAGCAATCCGGGTATTTGCTGAAAACCTGAAACAACTGTTGCTGGCCCCGCCGCTGGGACAAAAACGGGTTCTGGCGATCGATCCCGGTTACCGCACCGGTTGTAAAGTGGTCTGCCTCGACCAACAGGGAAACCTGCTGCACAACGAAACCATTTACCCGCACAAACCGCAGGAAGAATTCAAAATGGCAGCCAAAAAACTTTCGTCGATGGTGGAAATGTACAAGATTGAAGCCATCGCCATCGGCAACGGGACAGCCAGCCGCGAAACCGAAAGTTTTATCAAACGTCTCCGCTTCGACCGCGAACTGCGCGTATATGTGGTAAGCGAAGACGGCGCCTCGGTTTACTCGGCTTCTTCGGTTGCCCGGCAAGAGTTCCCCCAGTATGACGTTACGGTCCGCGGGGCGGTTTCCATTGGGCGGCGTTTGATGGATCCGCTGGCCGAATTGGTAAAAATTGACCCGAAAAGTATCGGCGTTGGACAATACCAGCACGACGTAGATCAGAAAAAACTGAAAAACAGCCTCGATTCGGTGGTCGAAATGGGGGTAAATTCAGTTGGGGTAAATGTAAATACTGCAAGTCAGCACCTTTTAACTTATATTTCGGGGCTTGGACCGCAACTGGCACAAAATATTGTGGAATACCGAAAAGAAAACGGCGCTTTCCCATCGCGTGAAGAACTGAAGAAAGTACCGAGGATGGGCGCCAAAGCGTTTGAACAGGCGGCTGGTTTTCTGCGGATTCCTGATGGAGAAAATGCCCTCGACAATTCGGCTGTCCATCCCGAATCGTATAAAATCGTCCGGAAAATTGCCAGCGATTTGAATTGTACGCCCAATGATTTAATCCGGAACGAAACCCTTGTTTCCCAAATCGATCTTCAAAAATATGTGACAGAAGAGGTCGGGTTACCAACATTAACCGATATAAAAAATGAGTTGCTGAAACCCGGGCGCGACCCGCGAAAAGCCATCAAAGTTTTTGAATTTGCTGAGGGCATTTTTTCCATCAGCGACCTTCGGGAAGGAATGGAACTACCGGGCATTGTTAACAACATCACCCAATTCGGAGCTTTCGTCGATATCGGGGTAAAACAGTCGGGGCTGGTGCACCTTTCGGAACTGGCGGATCGGTTCGTTTCCGACCCGAATGAAATTGTTAAACTTCACCAGCATGTAAAAGTCAGGGTGAAAGAGGTAGATGTGGAACGGAAACGTATCCAGCTTTCGATGAAAGGGATAAATCAGTCGTAACCGAAAGGTTTCTACGGAGCTACTCTTCGTCGTCGTCAGCTTCGTCGAGCAATTCTTCGTTTTCAAATTCCTTTTCCAGAAATTCTTCAGCTTCTTCCACCAACTGGGCAATCAATTCTTCATCTCCCGGTTCTCCGTCGATCCAGTGAATGTGCTGATTACTCCAAAAATCGTCGATATCCGCTTCAATAATAAAACGGGGATTTTCGTTGTGTACCACAAAAATGGTTTCAGGCGTCTCCAACGAATTGTCGGCTAATAAAAATCTTGGTAACATGGCTTTAAATTTAAAGATTGAAATTCTATTTTTTCTCAAAATCCAGGTTAAACCCGTTGAACAAAAGTATAATTTTATATTGAGATAAAACACATACACACGGCTCCGATGAATAAAAATTCAAATTATTTCGGAATGAACAGGATTTCGTTTTTTCAAATTGAAAGAGATTGTTA
>CAYWBV010000196.1:0-4987 GCA_964455785.1 uncultured Maribellus sp. | reverse complement strand
TTTGACAAAAAAGACGATGTTGGCGACACTTCGCATTTTCAGGCGCTCACCACGGCGCTTTCCGGAACAGTCGGTACGGGAAATATCGCAGGAGTAGCGCTGGCGATCCATCTTGGCGGACCGGCGGCCTTATTTTGGATGCTTGTAACAGCGGCCGTGGGTATGACCACCAAATTCGTGGAAGTCACTCTTTCGCACAAATACCGCGAAATAGCGCAGGACGGGACCATCGCCGGCGGCCCAATGTATTATATGAAAAACAGGTTAAAACTGAAATGGCTGGCTGTAATTTTTGCTGTTGCCACAGTTTTGTCGTCGTTTGGAACTGGTAGCCTGCCGCAGATCAATAGTATTTCGAACTCACTTTTCGAAACATTTGGAATCAACCACATGCTGACCGGAGGAATCCTTGCAGTTTTGCTCGGTTTTGTTATTATTGGCGGAATAAAACGGATTGCACAGGTTACCTCGCGTCTCGTACCCATAATGGCTCTCGTTTATTTTGTCGGTGCAATGGCCGTAATTGTTTATAATTATGAAAATATTATCCCATCGATCATTGCCATTGTTGGCGATGTTTTTACAGGAACGGCGGCAGTCGGGGGATTTTTAGGCGGAAGTATCGCCTTTGCATTTAACCGGGGCGTAAACCGGGGGCTATTTTCCAACGAGGCAGGTCAGGGTTCGGCGCCTATTGCACATGCGGCAGCGCGCGCTCATGAACCGGTCTCTGAAGGGCTGGTCGCTTTACTCGAACCTTTTATCGACACCATCATTATTTGTTCACTAACCGGATTGGTTGTCCTGTCGTCCGGAGTTTGGTCAGAAAAAATGGATAACAAATTTCAGGAAACCGACTTGATTGTACTGGACGGAACTTACACCGAAACCGACAAAAAAGATGCGGAGCAGCTACACAACTATCTTGTCGGGAAAAACAGCCTCCCGCTTTTTACGGGCAGTTTAACCGTTTCCGACGGCATTATACAAAACCAACCCACGTTTATCCATTCGCGCTCTGTTGCCGAAAATGTAAAAGTTTGGGTGAACAGCCAACCTTACCATGGCGAGGTAAAATTTGTGAATGGGAAACTGGTTAGCCAGCCGGGGCTTTCGTTGTCAGGAAAATCGCTGCTTCACAGCGCGCCGCTCACCACTGTCGCCTTTACCCGAAGCTGGTTTGGCGATTACGGAAAATATGTGGTTGCCATCGGCTTACTGATGTTTGCCTTCTCTACAGCCATTAGCTGGTCGTATTACGGCGACAGGGCCATCACTTATCTTTTTGGTTCCAGCAAAGTAATCTACTATCACGTCATTTATGTCATCGGATTTTTCCTCGCTTCGTTTACCGACACAACAATTATCTGGACACTTTCAGGAATTACCATCGCACTAATGACCATTCCGAACCTGTTTGGAATTTTGTCGCTGGCCAAAGAAATGAAAACCGAGATAAAGCTGTTCTGGAAAGAATACGCAGAACGTTACCCCGGCGAAAAAGTACCGAAAGATTAACCTTTTAACGAGTCATCATCCGAAGTTTAATTTGAGTAAGCACCTTTTTGGTGTAGAGTGGAAATTCGCTGTTCATAATCCAGCCGTAGTAACCGGGTTGTTCGTCCAAAACCTGTTCCACCGGGATGCCCTTGTTTTTTCCGAAGTTGAATACCTCCACGCCGTTCTCGTCATAAACAATACGGCCTACAAAATCCACATTCTGGTCGTATGACGAAAACTCGCTTAGCTTTTCGACATCGTTGACAATCGGGAAAGTTATTTTTCCGTCTTTCTCTTCATATTCTGCCCCGCGGTACATATCCAACTGTGCTTTCAGCACTTCGTAAGTAGCTTTTGTATCGGCCATGGCGCTGTGTGCATCAACCAGCTCCTTATGGCAGTAAAATTTGTATGCGGCCGCCAGCGTACGTTTTTCCATTTTATGAAAAATAGCCTGTACATCGATAAATTTTTTCCGTTTTAAATCGATGTCGATATCGGCGCGAAGAAATTCCTCTGCAAGCAAAGGGATATCAAAACGGTTGGAATTAAAGCCTCCCAAATCGCAGCCTTCCAGAAATTTTGCAAGGGTTTTGGCCACCTCCCTGAAAGTGGGTTCATTTTTTACGTCGCCATCATAAATTCCATGAAATTGAGACGATTCTTCAGGAATGTGCATTTCCGGATTAATCCGCATCAGCTTTTCTTCCTCGCTGCCGTCGAGATGTATTTTTAACATCGCAATTTCAACAATCCTGTCGGTAACAATATTGATACCTGTTGTTTCCAAATCGATAAAGACTACCGGGTTTTTTAATTCTAATTTCATGGAATCTGGTTAAAAAAGAAGGTATCCGAAAAATCATTTTTGATTTTAATCCTGATTTTTGGGATACCTTCAAAATTATTATTTCAAAATATTATGCATTTATCATCATCGGCATCAGAAGCATCAGTACATTTTCGTCTTCATCGTCGGTTTCGGCCGGGAGCAACAACCCAGCCCGGGTAGGATCGCTCAGTTCGACCTTTACATCGCCGCCGGAAATGTTGGTTAAAATTTCCTGGAGGAATGTCGATTTGAATCCAATTTCCATGTCGTCGCCTTCGTATTCGCAATTCAACCGTTCAACAGCCGAAATCGAAAAATCAATGTCCTGGGCGGAAACCACCAACTGACTGCCGCTGATATTTAATTTGATCAGGTTGCTGGCCTGGTTGGAGAAAACCGAGACACGTTTTACCGTATTGTAAAAGGCCAGCCTGTCGATAATCATCTTATTCGGATTGTTGGTTGGGATTACCGAGTTATAACTGGGGTAGTTCCCTTCTACCAACCGACAAATCAATGTATAATTGGTGAGCGTAAAAATGGCATTTTTATCGTCGAATTCAAGTTTTACATCGAACTCTTCTTTGGGAAGCAGGTTTTTCAACAGGCTTGCCGGTTTTTTGGGAAGAATAAATGAAGAATCAAATTCGGAAGAGGCGTCCTTCCGGCGGTAACGTACCAGTTTGTGTGCATCCGAAGCGACAAAACTCATATAATCGGCATTGATTTCGATAAAGATACCGTTCATTACGGGTCTCAGTTCATCGTCGGCGGTTGCAAACAATGTTTTTTCAATACCTTTTTGTAATACTTTGTGGTTCACTTTTACCGAAGAAGCCGACTCTTCATTCACCGATGGCAATTCAGGAAAATCTTCGCCGTTTTGCCCAACGATACTGAATTTCCCGTTATCCGAAAATATTTCAATCGCAAACGTGTCCAGATTGATTTGAAAAGTCAACGGTTGTTCAGGAAATTCCTTTAACGTATCGGTAAGTAATTTGGCCGGAACGGCAATCGTACCGTCACCTTCCGTGTTGTCGAGTTCCATGTGGGTGATCAACGTCGATTCCAAATCGGACGCCGTTATGGTCAACCCGTTTTCGGAAAGCCGGAACAGGAAATTATCCAAAATTGGCATTGTGCTTTTACTGCTGATGACCTTGCTGATGGATGCAAGATGGCTCAATAAATCGGTGCTTGAAACTACAAACTTCATAAGGATATGTTTTATTTTTTAATTTTTTCGATAAAAAAGTCTTTTGTCAACCCTTCAAACCTATTCACAATCAATGTATCAATAAGTTCCCCCGCTACTTCAAAACAAAGTACACGAATATACAAACTTTAATGGTATTTACCTATTTCAAAAACTTTGAATTTTTACCGTTTTTATGAACGGGCGAAGCGGCGGCGGCGAATAAAATGATATAAGAGTCCCAAAACTACCACCGTTAGTAAAGGAGCAACTACATTTAACCATTGCCAGTAAACTTTTTCTTCGCGGATGCGCACTTTGTCGAGCAACCGCAGTTTCAGTGTCCGGTTGCGCAGTTGCATAATCCCGGTTTCGTCATTCAGATAATACACCATATTTAATAAAAACTCCCTGTTCCCGAATGTTTGCCCCGAAACCCGGTCGAAACCCAACTCCTGTATTTGCGGAGGCTGTGTTGAATAATTAACCCGGTTGGCGATAATCCCGCCATCGGCAATAACAATCATTTTGGTCGGGTTACTTTCCGTTTTTACCGAAGCCGTTGAAATCCCCAGGTTTTCCACCATCCGGTTTTTAAATGCCGACGTAAAAGTTCCTTCCATTATAATTCCCACCGGGATAAACGATTCGTTAAAAAGTTCGCGGGCCGGCGGATTATTGATGTTTTCGAGACTGACCGAGGAGGGCGATTTTACCCTCCGCGCGTTGGGCGACGTGGAAAGAATAACACTCTTTTTGATGTCAGGGTTTCCGGAAACGGTGTCGAGCGAAGAGACAAATTCAGTAAATACATTATTGAGGTTGCGACTGGCAGGATGAAAATCGCCGGGAACCAGCAGCGGAGAATAATACCAGGGATGTAATGTAAAATTGGCCGGATTTCCGGGCAACGCCGTGTTTACCCTCAGCCGGGCGCAATACACATCCTGAAGGAGTTCGTAATTAAGGCGCACGCCGTACCGGAAAAGCAGGTCACCCAGATTCAAATCGCGGGGAAAAGCAAAAGTCCGGAACCCGTTGGAAAGGCTGTCCAGACTCACCTGCACCGGGTCGAGCAACCACATCACTTTTCCGCCCTGCATGATGTACTGGTCGATAACCAACTTGTCTTTTTCAGTAAACGGCTGTTTCGGATCGGCAATAATCAAAACACCGGTTTCACCCGCACGACTGGCAAGACTCTCCAACGTGAGGCGGTTCACGTTAAAATCGCCCGTTAAAACATTGGCAAAATCCAAAACCTCGTACTGGTTCAGTTCGTCGTGACCTTCCAGAAACGAAACCGTCGATTTTTCCGTCCGCATCAATTTCTGGAAAGCGTTGACCAATTCGAATTCCACACTTTCGGCTGAATGATTAAAATTGGCGTCAGGAGAAAAATCGGGATTAAATTTCAAAAAATTAACCGCTGTTTCTTTTCCTCCGTATTGAATGAG
>CAYWBV010000195.1:6060-7637 GCA_964455785.1 uncultured Maribellus sp. | reverse complement strand
CAAGCTGACTTTCAGTGTTTACTTGATGAGTCAGTTAAAAATCATAAAGTAAAAAATCAAAACAGTCTCTAAAAACAACCAACAACCCCAACAATAATGACAACCCTGACAACAATAACAACAATACCCAACCACCGGTTTCCCCAAAAATTTTAGGAATACTTACATTACATTTGCGACAATTTCCGTTATATAGGTTGAAAATAGGAAAACATGAAACAGGTATTGTTACTTATGCTTTTGGTTGTAATGCTGGTTCCCGAAGTTTACCCGCAGCAGAAAAAGCGCGAAAAGGTGAAGCGGAAATACCGCGATGTGGAGGAGGTGGTACAAAACCAGCCGCCGGTTTTCCTGCGCGGAAAAATCAGGGACCACGACGACAACCTGCTTCCCGGCGCAAGTGTGGTGGTGGTGGGCACCAAAAAGGGGGTTCATGCCAACGAAAACGGTGAGTATTTTTTTTACGGACTGCCTACCGGGGTCACACGCATCCAGGTTTCGTTTGTGGGGTATAAAACCAAATCGGTCGATTTTCACCTGCAGGTGGGCCAGAATTACCTCAACTTTACACTCGACGAGGACAACGTCCGCCTCGACGCCATCTCGGTAACGCCTCAGAAGCGGGAGCAGCAGGTGCTGGATGTCCCCATTACGATGAGTGTGCTCGACAACGATTTTCTGGAAGATAACAACATCACCGAACTCGACCATCTTTCGGAGTTTGTGCCCGGAATGCAAATCAGGATGCAGGGCACCGAACGGCCCGGCTTTGTTATCCGCGGACTGACCAGCGACGAGGTGAGCCCCGCCGCACAACCGCGGGTTTCGGTGTTTTACAACAATGTCCCCGTCAGCAGGGCCGGCGGGGCGGCTGTCGAACTGTTCGACATGCAGCAGGTGGAAGTTTTGAAAGGCCCGCAGGGAACGCTTTTCGGACGCGGGGCGCAAATCGGGGCAATCCACTACATCAGCAACAAACCCAATAGCAGTTTTGGCGGCTATCTCACCGCCGGAGCGGGAAATTATCATCAGAAAGAACTTAACGGAGCCATCAACATTCCTGTTTTCAAAAATAAACTGATGGTGAGGGCTGCCGGGTTATACGATTATTCCGACGGGTATATCCGCAATACTTTCGGGGGAACGTTGAACGGCAAAAACACCCTGGCCGGCCGCGTTTCGGTGCGGTTTGTCCCCAACTTCAAAAACAAAATCGATTTAGTGGTGAATGTTCAGAATGACGACAACCCCGGGCTGGGTTTTATGAGCATGAACTATCCCAACACTGAAGGGAGCACCGATCCGTTTGATAATGTGGCTTCGCTGGAGCAGGGAGAGAACCTCGCCACACAAAAGGATATTTTCGACGCTACCCTCACCGTCAAACATTTTCAAAATGAAAATAATGTTTTGACATCAACGAGCTCGTACCGCGAAATCGGGACGTTCTCGCGGTGGGACGGCGACGGAACTGCCGCCCCTGCCATCGACATGAGCGAAACCGCTGATGCCTGGCAGTTTTATCAGGAACTCCGCTACAACTATTCGACAAAGGAAAACCGGCTGAATGGAAGTTA
>CAYWBV010000195.1:0-5960 GCA_964455785.1 uncultured Maribellus sp. | reverse complement strand
GACTTTAACTACCAGCTCACCCGGAAATGGAGTGTTACAGCAGGGGCGCGGGCAATGGCCGAACGTTTTAACCTGGTCAACAGCGCCCAAATGGTGGGTGGAGATTCGTCAACCCTGGGAGTGCTCACCGGAAATTACCCCAACCTGTTTTTTAAACCCGGCGATAAAAGGGAAATGAAAGAGACCACGCTTGCTTTTACTTATCGCGGAGGACTAAAATATGCCTTCAACGAAAACACCAATCTTTTTGTCGGGTACTCAAAAGGCAGGCGCCCCAAAGCCTTGCAGTTTACTTCGGCAGGCGAGGAACAGGTGCTCGATGCCGAGATTGTGAACAGTTATGACTTTGGGTTCAAAACGACCATCAAACAGCGGCTTTGGCTCGACCTTGGTATTTTTTATCATGATTATCTGAACTTTCAGACTTCGGCATGGGTGGCCGCAGCTGATTCGGGCGAGTTTAACTATGTGGTGAAGGATGCCGGAAAAGCATCGGCCTACGGTGCGGAAACTAACCTGCGGTTTGCGGTGCTGAAAGGATTGCAGCTTTTTGGAAACTATGCGTACATTCATGCCCGTTTTGCTGAAACCGACGTGGACGGCGCCATTCAGGATTATGCCAATAATATGTTCAGGCTTACCCCGGAACACAGTTTTGCCGCCGGGTTAAATATCCGGGCGGAAGTAGCGCCGGGTTTGGTTTTGTTTGCTGTGCCTTCGTGGTCGTGGAAAACGAAAATTTATTTTGAAGATGCCAACACTCCCGGTCTGGAACAGGAGGCTTATGGTTTGCTGAACTTCAGGGGAGGCGTGGAGTTGGCCGATCCCAGGCTTACGCTGGCTGTTTACGGAACCAATCTGCTGGAGGAAAAGTATATTGTCAGCGCCGGAAATACCGGAAGCCTGTTCGGAGCGCCAACACAAATTCCCGGGGCACCGCGGATGGCGGGGGCCAAACTCACCTGGAAATTTAACGTAAACGAAAAGCCATATTACAAAAGGAGCAGAAGAAACAGGTAGATATTTCACTAAAAAAAGCCTTCTGCAAAACTATTCACAGAAGGCTTTTATGTTGAGGTCTCTGGCGGATTCGAACCGCCGTACACGGTTTTGCAGACCGTTGCCTAGCCACTCGGCCAAGAGACCATACTTTTCTTCGGACTGCAAAACTAAGATTTTTTTGGGTTTTGGCAATATCCCGAACCAAAAGTTATCAGAACAAAGTCTATTTTACTTTTTTCCCAGCTCTCCTGTCCCGTAATTTCAGAAACCAATCCGAAAAACACGGAACATTGAACTTTAAACTCTAAACCTCTTTTCTCATTTCAGCAAAATACCGATAGAACAGCGGGATGGTTTTAATCCCGTTGAAAAACTGTTCCAGCGGAAAATTTTCGTTGGGTGAGTGGATGGCGTCCGATTCGAGGCCAAAACCCATCAGCACCGATTTTATTCCGAGAACTTCCTCAAAAGTGGAAATAATCGGGATACTTCCTCCCGAACGCACCGGCACCGGGCGTTTCCCGTAAACGTCGGTGTAAGCTTTCTCAGCCGCCTTGTACGCCGGGAAATCAATGGGGCAAACATAACCCTGCCCTCCGTGGAGCGAAGTAACTTCCACTTTTACCGATTCAGGCGCGATATTTTCGAAATGTTCCTTAAACAAATCCGCAATTTTGCGATGATCCTGGTTGGGGACCAGCCGGCACGAAATCTTTGCAAACGCTTTCGACGGCAATACCGTTTTTGCGCCTTCGCCGGTGTAACCGCCCCAGATTCCGCAAACATCAAACGTTGGGCGGATTCCGGTACATTCGGTGGTGGAATAGCCGGTTTCGCCAGCCAGCGCTTCCACATCAATGGCTTTTTTGTATTTCTCCAAATCGAACGGCGCCTTGCCGAGCAGCTCGCGTTCTTCAGCGGAAACTTCCAAAACGTCGTTGTAGAAGCCGGGCATGGTAACTTTACCTTTTTCGTCCAGCATTTTGTCGATCATGGAACACAGGACGTTGATTGGGTTGGCCACTGCGCCGCCAAACAAACCTGAATGCAGGTCGCGGTTGGGGCCGGTAACTTCTACCTGCCAGTAGGCCAGGCCGCGCAAACCCGTTGTGATGGAAGGGATGTCGGGTGCAATCATTGATGTATCGGAAACCAGGATTACATCTGCTTTTAACATTTCTCTGTTTTCTTCGCACCACTTTCCCAAATTGGGCGACCCGATTTCCTCTTCACCTTCAATCATAAATTTTACGTTGCAGGGCAGCGTTCCTGTCTTTACCATTAACTCAAGAGCTTTGGCGTGCATTATTCCCTGTCCCTTGTCGTCGTCGGCGCCACGCGCCCAGATTTTTCCGTCGTGGATTTCGGGCTCAAACGGATTGGAGATCCATTTTTCAATGGGGTCCACCGGCATCACATCCATGTGCGAATAAACCAGCACCGTCGGTAATTCCGGGTCAATAATTTTTTCGCCATAAGTTACGGGATTGCCGTCGGTCTCAATAATTTCGGCTTTATCGGCTCCCGATTTCAGAAGTAGGTTTTTCCAGTATTCCGCTGCCCGGTACATTTCCGGTTTGTGGTCCTTTAACGAACTGATGGAAGGGATACGGATTAATCCGAAAAGTTCTTCCAAAAAACGATCTTTGTTTTCTTCGATGTAGTTATTTATGTATTCCATTCTATAAATTTTTCTGTTTAACAGATGGCGGAAAATTAGGTTTTTCAGATTGAAAAATAAAGAGGAAAACTCATAAAAAACAATAAAAAAGGGGCAGTCGTTTTGCGGCTGCCCCTGAAATATTAATCTTGGTTTGTTTTAGTCAACAATTGCCTTGAACTGGGCGTTGTCGAAATATTTGGCAAATTCCATATCGGTTTTTGCTTTTGCTTTCAAATCGGCATTCATATCGCAAGCCGCTTTTAAACTTTCGAATAACAGGTTTTCTTTGGCAGTGCGCGCACCGATAACGGCTTTCAAATATTCTTTCATAAAACAGCCTTCGCGTTCGAAAGCTTCGAGATCTTTTAATGCGCCGTTGTTGTCGCCAGCCATAATTTTTGCCAGCGCAGTGTTAACATCGGCATCTTTACTGAAATATCTGACGGCTTTGTCGTAATCGGCTTGTTTTACACTTACAATTCCAAGGTTGTAATTTACCTCGTTGCCTGCTCCTGATGCCGCTCCAAAAAGTGTTTCCGCTTTTGTGATGTCGCCTTCGAAAAGGGCAATGGCGCCAAGGTTGTTTTTAACAATCGGTTCATTGTTTTTCAGTGTCTCCGCTTTTTCAAACATCGGTTTTGCGTCGGCATATTTCATTTGTTTTGCCAGCACATAACCAGCGTTGTTCGGGCCGCGCCAGTCATTCGGATATACTTTGATGAACGAGTTGTAAACCGAAAGTTGCTCGTTTAAGTCTTCGAATAAGGTGGCGGCATACAAAAGTTCTGCCGGATTTAAAGAAGCCGGATCCGATTTTGCAAGCGCTTTCAGTTCTTCGTCGGTTTTGCCAATCAACTCAACGCTGGTAGCCATTTTTGCACGGCGCAGTTTGGGTAGTACATCTTCGGCAACCGCGGTAAATGCTTCTGAAAGGTTTTTGATTTCGCGTTCGCGAACTTCCGGGTCATTGTACATCGACAATACGCGCAGGATTAACTCTTTATCCTGAACATTCGATTTCTCCATCAATTCTTTAAAACCATCCCAGTCTTCCGGGGTATATTTGGTTTTAAGTTCAATATTTACACCTGCCTCTTTTAATTTTTTGGCAAGGAATTCAGAGGAAGAACTTTTGCGGGCAGCAGCCAGCTCAGTATTTAAATCAATGGTTCCGTCGGGCGATGCGTAAGCCGAAACTTCAACCTGTTTCAGGTCGATACGATCGTCTTCATTGGCAGTTTTTGTATAGGTTTCCAGTGCTTTTACATCTTCAGCTTCAATTTCATCCTTCTGAAGGTTTGCTTTATTGATTAAATAATGAATATCGGCGATCATTTCATCGGGAACAATTCTTTGGAACGGATCGATGTTCGGATCGTATTTCCCGGTAGTATTGGCTTCGCGGCGTACACCCAGAATTGGTTTTGGGTAATTGGCAACCAGTTGGCTTGTTGCAATAACGCCGTTTGCAATTTTGATTGGAGTAAAATCCAGTTTTTTTGCGCCTTTGGAAGCCGTGATGTTTACATACAATTCCGATTTGCTCATCGGGTCGGTATATTTGGCCGCATCTTTATAACTAAAGCTACCTCCGGTTGCATAGCTGATTACTTTGTTGTTGGCTTCTACTTTTTCACCCTGAACGGTAACCGGTTCAAAAGCGGTTTGCCCACCGTCGTATTTTAAAACCGGGGTGGCAACCAGTGTTGCCTTTTTGTTGAAGTATTTGGCAGGGAATTTACCGTCAACCGACAAATCCACCTCCCCTGCATGAGCCTCAAGTACTTCGGGTGTTACTTTGAACTGAATTTTTTCAGCATTCTTTTTCATCTTTTGAAGCCCTGCACACCCCGAAAAAAGCAAAGCAACAACTACCACAAACATTAAGGGTCTTAAATTGGAATTTTTCATATTTGACAATATTTTAGAATTATTTAAAGTTTCTTCAATCACCCACAAAAATAGAAAGCTTTTTTTTATTTGAAAGAAGCAAAATGAGTTTTTACGACAATATTAACCGGTTTATCCCTAATTTGTAGTTGTTATTGAAAATGGCGTCTTTTAATCGCTGAAAATGATCGGGATTATTGACAAAATCAATATAATTTGTGTCGATAACCAGTATCGGGAAAGTGCTGATTTGTTTGAAGAAACTAAAATATCCCTGCTTGATTTCTTCGAGATATTCGGCTTTGATGTTTTTTTCGTAATCTCTTCCCCGAAGCGCAATGTTTTTCAACAGGTTTTGTACGTCGGAATGAAGATAGACATACAAATCGGGTTTTGGCATGGCTTCGGAGACAATATTGAAAATTTGACGGAATAAATGGTATTCGTCGTCTTTTAGTGTATTTTGAGCAAAAATGGCCGATTTGGCAAAATAATAGTCGGCTATAATAAAGGAATGGAACAGGTCGAGATGTAGTACCTCTTTTTTTATCTGGTTATATCGGTCAGCGAGAAACGAAAGTTCAAGGGGAAAAGAGTAACGTTCCTGGTCGTTGTAAAATTTCGGAAGAAACGGGTTGTCGGCAAATTGCTCTAAAATGAGTTTTGCGTTATACTCGTTTGCCAGCATTTGCGCCAGGGTAGTTTTTCCGGCACCAATATTTCCTTCAATAACCAAAAACTGCATTCTTAAATTATTTTCAGTTAGAGAACAAAAATAGATTATATTTTTTTTATCCGGCTTTTTTTAAAATTACATTAGTTTTTTTTCCGCCCGCACTTTTTTATCTTTTATTGTTCCCCAAATGTATCCGGTTACAAGGCCGGCTGAAAAACCAACCGAGAGCATAACCCAATTATAGGCAGGAAAAAGTTTCAAAAGGAAATAACCAAAAACCAATCCGGCAACCATTCCGAAAAACGAAAAAAGATAGGCGAAATAAAAGGGGGCAAAAAAACCATGTTCCTTTTGCATGTGGGAAGCCAAACGACTGATGATTCGGTCGTACTCCCTTCTCGACTGCCCCGGAATTTTTATGGCTTCATCTATCTTTTCAACAATTTCTGCAACATCTGTTTTTTGATTTTGGCAAAATTGGCAATCAGGAGAGAAGGATTCTATCCGGCCAATATTACGTTTAAATTCGTCAACCCGATAAAAACGGATTTCTTTTTCTTTAATACCCGCCAATTTATTATCGATTTTGGCAACAACGTTTGTTTCCCAGTTTCCCATAATTTCAGCAATTGAATGAATAATAATTGATTTTGAACAGGATTTAAAATTAGAGTTTTTTTGGCATAAAAAAAGGCAGACTATCAAAGCCTGCCTCCCTTGTTTTTTTAT
>CAYWBV010000194.1:2859-7650 GCA_964455785.1 uncultured Maribellus sp. | reverse complement strand
TAACGCATTTTTTCTTAGGCCACTCCTGAACATGATTCGTATCTGTTAATGTTTTGTTTCCCGCAGCTCGTGGCTCGCAGCGTACTTCTCGTTGCCGTGGTTGCTAAAGTTCTCATTGTTGTTGTTGCCGGGTTACTTGCGGCATGTTCCCCATTCATAATTCGTTGATCGACATTCGTTAATTTTTTCGGCTTCGGGTTTACAGTTTATATACGTTATCATTCGACTCTTTGATCATATTCCGCATATCGACAATCATTTTTGCGTGTTGCTGAATAAATTCCACATCGAACACCGAATGGTTGGTTGTCAGCACCACCACATCCGCGGCTTCGAGATTCTCAGCGGTTAATTCCAGGGAATCGGAGCTAAAACCGTCGTGAATATTTACCCCCGTCCCCCATGGGGGCGATTAATCGTATTTCATTGATTATTTACTTTTCCGTATTTATAATCGTATTTATCATGTCAGTAATTTTAGCTACTACAGCATCCAAATCTTTTTCTACATCTTCATTATCAAAACGAATAATTTGAATTCCCAATGCTTCTATTTCATTGGTTCGTTTCCTATCACTTTCTCTTTTTGCCAAATGTATTTTACCATCAAGTTCTATCACAAGTTTGGCAGCATGGCAATAAAAATCGACAATGTAGGTGCTGATTGGATGTTGCCGGCGAAATCTTACTCCGAGTATCTGTTTCCCTTTTAATTTATCCCATAGTAATTGTTCAGCCGGAGTCATATTTCTACGAAGCTCAAATGCTCTTTGAAAAATTACAGGAGTTGCTCCGTAGTACATTGATTTTTCAAGTTCCAACATCTAAAAATATTCTTCTGAAATTAAAACATGATCCGGAAAAGAGTGCAGCCCCCCGGGAGGTCAGGGGTGCGGGCGGATTGTCGGTTACAGTTTATATACGTTATCATCCGGCTCTTTGATCATATTCCGCATATCGACAATCATTTTTGCGTGTTGCTGAATAAACCCGACGTTGAAGGCATCGTGGTTGGTAGTCAGAACAACACAGTCGGCATCGTGCAGAGTTTCGGCAGATAGACCGAGAGACTCCAGAGAGATTCCGTGAGGCGTTCGTACGTTCGGAATATGCGGGTCGTGGTATTGAACAATGCCCCCTTTGTGTGCGGTGATGTCCATAATTTCGAGGGCGGGCGATTCTCGTTCGTCGTCGATGTTGGGTTTGTAAGCCACACCGAGGAAAAGTATTTTACTTCCGTTAACAGCCTTTTTATGGCGGTTGAGGGCTGTAGCTATTTTGATGTACATATAATGAGGCATCCGCATGTTAATGTGTCCGGCGGCATGAATCATACTGAGGTCGAAACTGAATTTTTTTGCAATGTGTTCAAGATAAAAGGGATCGAGCGGGATACAGTGGCCTCCGATTCCCGGGCCCGGGTAAAAGGCCTGAAATCCGAAGGGTTTTGTTTTTGCGGCTTCAATTACCTCCCAGATGTTGATGTCCATTTTCCCGGACAACAGCGCGAGTTCGTTGATCAGGCTGATGTTGATGAGCCGGTAAGTATTTTCAAGGATTTTTACCATCTCGGCCACACGCGGCGAACTGACGGTGTGAATAAAATCAATGGCCCTGGAGTAAAGCGCCTTCCCGATTTCGAGTCCTTCGGGAGTTAAAGCTCCAAGTACTTTCGGGGTGTTGCGGGTGTGGAAGTTTTTGTTGCCGGGGTCCACCCGTTCGGGACTGTAGGCAAGCCAGAAGTCGTCGCCATGTTTTAGCCCGCTTTCCCGTTCGATGATGGGGAGCATAAAGTCTTCGGTGGTAGTGGGGTACGTGGTACTTTCGAGACAGATAAATGTTCCGGGTTTCATAAAACGGCCAATGTCGGTACAGGCGCCTTCGATGTAGCTCATGTCGGGTTTTTTGAAAACATCTAAGGGTGTGGGGACGCAGATGATCAGCGCGTCGCACTCGCTCATCCGGGTGAAGTCGGTGGTGGCTTCGAGTTTTACCTTTCCGACAACGTCGCGGAGAACGGCATCGCGGATGTCGCGGATGTAGTTGTCGCCGTGGTTGATTTTATCGACTTTCCCGGGATTTTTGTCGAACCCGATAACTTTTACCCCGGCTTCGGCGAAGTTGACCGCCAGCGGCAGCCCGACATAACCGAGGCCGATAACGCCAACAACTTCCTGGTTATTGGCAATTTTTTCGAGAAGTTGTGATGTGTAATTCATATGAATGTTGTTTGTTGTTTATTGCTTGTTGTTTGTTGTTTGCGGATACACGGGTAGTTTGCGACTCGTTACTCACCTCTCGCTACTATCTACTTGCTATCGTTGTTGTTGTAATTGTCATTGTTGTCAGGTTACTTGAGGCTTGGAGCTTGAAGCTCATTTGTCGGCTTTCCAGATCAGGAGCGAGGGTTTTTGGTTAAAAAAGTCGTCCATCTGGTTTTCAGTGAGCACCAGGTACCTGATTTTACGGGCGATAAGTTCCTGGGCTTTGGCCACCAGATTACCGATATACGCGGTATCGAGGTTTTGCCCGACCAATACGAGGTCGATAATTTGTGAATCGCGTCCTTTGGCAAAGTCGCCTGTAATATACGCCGATTCGAGGTCTCCAATCTGACTGGTAATCCGGTCCACAATTTTATCGATACCTACCGTTTTTCTGATAATACTGTTGATTTCGTTGTAAAGGGGGTGCCCGGTGTTGGCCTGAAATATCTTTTTGTTTTTGATAAACTCCGATTTGAGAAGACCCGCATCCACCAGGTGATTTAACTCCATGCGGATGGCATTCGACGATTCGCCAAATTCGCGCTCCAGGTCCCTCAGGTAACTCTGGGTTTTGTTGTTCAAAAAGAACTTCAGTAAAATTTTTATCCTTGTTTTGGATGTAATGATGGACTCAATCATTTTATTTCGCTATTACCCTGTTTTCAGTTTCATTTTTGCTATTTTAAATCGTAAGTGGGTTGAGTAACTGAACTCTTTGCCCTGACGCGCGGTAAGCACTTCGCATGCTCAACTTCTGACTTCTGTCTGTCACCAGGTTCTGGAGATAGTAAGTTGTACCCCGCCGGTATTTTTATAAAAAGTTCCCCAATCGGCTGCAAGTGATAACCCGAGTTCGAAAGGCCATTTATGATTGTTGTAATTCATTTGGAACAAACCCGAAAACTGTTTTTTTGCGGGGTCGTACGGGTTACCCCATCTCCCAAAATATTTGGACCAGGTGAGCAGGCTTTTCCAGGCCAGGCTTTCTGACATTTTCCCCCGGGCGCCGAGATGGTGGGAAAAAAGCCGGTTGGAACCAAACCCCCGGCTGGTTCCATCCACCGTAATCACCGGCGCTATCAGCGGCGAAACAAAGGCTTTCCCGTAATAGGTGGCTCCCGAACGATAAATCCCGTGATTAAAATAACTGTCGGGTTCCTGCCGTTCCCAGTCCTGTTTTTCTTCGTTCCAGCGTACCAGTGGGCCGAATACGCTTTGGTTGCGGGTGTCGGTGTATTCGTACAGGATTTGGGTTAATCCTTTATCCTGACTTTTTCTACGGATACTCAGCCCAATCAGGTTGTCGGGCCAGTTTCGCCAGCTTACGCCGGAGTAATCTTCAAACGGATGACTGATGTTGATTTCGGCCACAAAGTTTTCAAACGTTTTGGAAACAAGGATCTGCCACGTACCGAACTGATTTCCGGCCACATTCCGCTGATCGGTGTCCAAAAAACCTTCATCGCCGGGAGCTGTTGTGATATAACGGAGATAGGCACTAAAGTCATCCGGCAGTTTTCCAACGGTTTCGTCAGCCGATGTTCCGCCCCACATCACCCAGTGTTCAAGACCGGCTTGAAATGTCAAGCCTTCGGCAGAACGGGTCTGCAGATAAAACGATTTATGGTGGAGACGGGTGCGGGTCACATACCTTTCGTCGTTGAGTACGCCCTCGTCGTATTCGGCGCTAAAAGCGAGCCACCGCCCTAACCACGGAACAGGTTTAAACCCCGTTGTTGACAGCCGGATTTTGGGATAAGGCCGTGCGTTCCGGCTGCGCGCCAGGTTTCCGTTGGTGGTGGAAAGTCCGTAGTAACGAAGGGAATCGTAAAACAAACCGGCATCGATTTGCCAGCCTTTTAGAGTAACCCCGGCAAACAACCGGTTGAGCTGAAAATAACTTTCCCTTTCAAGTCCGCCAACCAATTCTGCCCCGGCCTTTATCCGGAAGTCCTTTTGGGTATCCACCATCCAGCCGGCATCGGTACCGAGTGTGGTAAGATTTAAAAAAGATACGGAAGGATCTGTCTTGCCGTCCTGATTGGCCCATAACCAAAAAGGAAGGGTTTCGGAAGATGATCCGAGCAACGAGTTGGACAACGTAAACCGGTAACCGGGCTGCGCTGCCAATTGTATTGCTGCTAAACAAAACAATACCAATAGAAAATAAAACCTGTTCAACTTTAATCGTATTATTTTTAAAATCAGTTTGATAAATTTACTTCGGTAACTTCAACCACACCCAACTATTGTTGTTCGATTCAAATAAAATATACCGGGAATTCAATGCTCCGCTTCCTCAGTTACAGAAACGAGGTATCGGATGTATTGTTTAAAAGCGTCCTTATTGAGCAGAAATTGTACTCAAAGGTAGAACAAATATTTTATTCTTTCAATACTATTTCGTTAAATAAAAATCAATTTTAGCAAGGGGCAAAGAGCGGAGAGCGGAGAGACGGTTTAGCGGGGCGATAGTTTGCCTTCGCGTAAAAGCAGTTTCTCAAAATAACCGATGGTTTCTAGC
>CAYWBV010000194.1:0-2759 GCA_964455785.1 uncultured Maribellus sp. | reverse complement strand
CGATAGTTTGCCTTCGCGTAAAAGCAGTTTCTCAAAATAACCGATGGTTTCTAGCAGTCCGTCGCGCAGCGGAATTTTGGGTTCCCATCCGTTTAGTTTTTCCCTCGCCAGCGAAATATCGGGTTGCCGCTGGGTTGGATCGTCCTGGGGCAACGGCAGGTACACAATTTTTGATTTTGAGCCGGTAATGCCGATGATTTCATTGGCCAGTCCGAGCATTGTAAATTCGCCGGGGTTTCCGATGTTCACAGGCCCGGTAAACGAATCATCAGTACCCATCATCCGGTACATTCCTTCAACTAAATCGCTGACATACTGAAAACTGCGAGTCTGCATTCCATCTCCAAAAATGGTAATATCTTTTCCCGACAATGCCTGCACAATAAAATTGGAAACCACACGTCCGTCATCGGGTTCCATTTTGGGGCCATAGGTATTAAATATGCGGATGATTTTAATCTTCACCCCGTTTTGCTGGTGGTAGTTGACAAACAACGACTCGGCGCACCGTTTCCCTTCGTCGTAACACGACCGTACCCCGATGGGGTTTACATGTCCCCAGTACCCCTCGGGTTGCGGGTGTAATTCAGGATCGCCATATACTTCGCTGGTCGATGCCTGTAAAATTTTTGCTTTGATACGTTTGGCCAGTCCCAGCATGTTTATAGCCCCCATCACCGAAGTTTTAATGGTTTTGATGGGGTTGTACTGGTAGTGCACCGGCGATGCGGGGCAGGCGAGGTTGTAAATTTCGTCAACTTCGATGTAATACGGCATGGTTACATCGTGCCGGACCAGCTCGAAATAAGGATTGTCGAGCAGATGGATGATCTTTTCCTTTTTGCCGGTAAAAAAATTATCGAGGCAAACTACTTCATTTCCTTTTTCCAGCAGGAATTCGCACAGGTGTGAGCCGACAAATCCGGCCCCGCCGGTTACCAGTATACGTTTCATGATTTACAGGTTTACAGGTTTGCGGCCAATTCCGTAGTAGGTAAACGACAGTTCGGCCAGTTCTTCGGGATCGTAAATATTTCGACCGTCGAAGATGATTTTATTTTTTAACAATTTTTGCAGTACCCTGAAGTTGGGCAGCCTGAATTCGGGCCATTCGGTGACCAGAACCAACGCATCGGCATCGATACAGGCGTCGTATTCTTCTTTGGCAAATTCAATTTTGCTGCCGAGTAAACGTTTCCCTTCCTCCACGGCCACAGGATCGTACGCCACCACTTCGGCTCCTGCCTCGAGCAATTTTTCAATAATCACCAGTGAAGGAGCTTCGCGCATATCATCGGTTTTGGGTTTAAAAGCAAGACCCCAAAGCGCAAACCTCTTCCCCTTCAGTTCACCGTTAAAATGATTGTAAATTTTGCCAAAAAGTACTGATTTCTGGCGATAATTTACGGCTTCTACCGCCTTTAAAATATCGAGCGAATATCCCTTTTCGTCGGCAGTACGGATGAGCGCCTGCACATCTTTTGGAAAACAGGACCCGCCATAACCGGTGCCGGGGTAGATAAATTTGTTACCGATCCTGATATCGGAGCCAATTCCCTTTCGTACGGCATCAACATCGGCGCCCACAATTTCGCAAAGGTTGGCGATATCATTGATAAAACTGATTTTTGTGGCCAACATTGAATTGGCCGCATATTTGGTCATTTCAGCCGAAGTGATGTCCATAAAAATAATCGGATGCCCGTTCAGCAAAAAAGGTTTATACAACCTTTTCATCACCTTTTGCGCCCTTTCCGATTCGGTGCCAATCACAATCCTGTCGGGACGGAGAAAATCTTCGATGGCGCTTCCTTCCTTGAGGAACTCGGGGTTTGAAGCAACATCGAACGGAATATTTTCCCCTCTTTTAGCGAGTTCTTCCTGAACGACATTTTTCACTTTTACTGATGTTCCGACCGGAACCGTACTTTTGGTTACGATAACCATATAATGATCCATCTTTTTCCCAATTTCGCGGGCAACACCCAAAACATATTTCAGATCGGCGCTGCCATCTTCGTCGGGGGGCGTACCGACTGCAATAAATACGGCATCGGCATCTTTTACACTTTCTTCGAGGTTGGTTGTAAAAATCAACCTGCCTTTCTGAACATTTCGTTTATAAACATCCTCAAGCCCAGGTTCGTAAATGGGAATGTGACCGTTGTTCAGCATATCGATTTTACGCTGGTCAATATCCACACATGCCACGTCCACTCCGGTTTCGGCAAAACATGCGCCTGAAACCAATCCAACATAACCTGTACCTGCCACTGATATCTTCATCTGTTCAAACAATTATAAATTAATGAATGGTTGCTTTTGATACAATTTTCCAATTTACTGATTATATCCGTTCTTTTCGTACAGACAATCCCGTAAATTTTGTACGCATCAAAAGTAAAAAAACTTACCTATATTTTGTTACCCGCCCCGGATGTCAGTTGACCAAAATTACTACGGATTCCATTTTTCCCCTTTTTATGGTTCCCCATTTGATCAATGACATTTTTCGGATTCAGATTCAACCAACAACAAAGTAGGGTAAATGTTTTTTAGTATGTACCTGCAGAACCGATGGAGCCTGTAACCTTTTCAAAAGAGAACAGAAGAATTTGAACAGGATGCTTTTGCCAAATGTTATATTTAAAAAGTAAAGTTATGGAATGGGTAACCGAAAATAACCAATTGGTAAAGGAATTTGTTTTTCAAAACTTTAACTGGGCTATCGATTTTGTCAACAAGATTGCGCTGCAGGC
>CAYWBV010000193.1:0-7795 GCA_964455785.1 uncultured Maribellus sp. | reverse complement strand
AGCCCTATAACCTCAAAAAGAATGAAATATGGGGATATCAGTTATGTGATGACAAAATAGTTCGATTCCAGGACAATGAACACTATACACTTGACAGTAAAGGACTGCTTTGGATATATAAAAAGCAGAGTTTTAAAGGTGGTTCACCAAAAGGTGTGGGAGCAAAAACTGTCACAGTCTATTATTTCAGCAAAGGCGGCAATAACGGAATTTTGGAGTTAACACCTTTGAACTTGAAAGCTTCATTTCCGGACAACCACATGTTGCACGATGCCATTGATGAGCATTTCAGATCGACTACTTCGCTCAATGAATACGACAAATTCCATAAACAATACAAAATCAATCATTTTTTGGAAAGTCAGGGAATTAAATAATTGGAGTATTTCAATGTAAAAGGACTTTACTCTGTAAGAAAAATTTTAAATCAGAAAATAATTATGAAAAATAAAATTGTAAAACTAGTATTAGTTGTATCTGTGCTTTTTGCTTTTACAAGTTGTATGGGAGTATCTCATTTAGGTCATAGTGGAGGTACATCTTATCAGTCAGACAGCCATTCATCGCATCAATCAGGAAATGGTTCTCACTCGGGAGGTTGTCATTAAAACGATCTGAATTAGGTACAAAATAGTCTTTTGGTTAATTAGTGTAATGGGGTTTCTTTTTCAATGTTGAACAAGGTGGACTTTAAAAAAGTCCCCTTGTTTCTTAAATGCAAAAAGGTCCCTATGTTAATTCCTTAAAAAGCAAAAATGAAAGTCACTATGAAAATTCTAATAACACATGTTGGGGCTGTTATAGCATACTTCGAATACAGTTATTCAACGCGAATAATTACATTTTTATAAAACGAAATTCTTACATGAAGAAACGGATATCGATATTTTATATGTTGCCCCTATTGCTTTCCGCGCAATGGCTGAATGCTCAAATTGTTTTAAATAACAACGATTTACCTAAGACCGGAGATGCCCAAATAAGCATAATAGTCGATAGTATTCAGTCAATCAACATATTGCCTGGTGAAAAAGGTGGAAATGTTTTTTGGGATTTTAGCTCCCTAAGTGGAAAAGAATCTGAGGTGCAAAAATGGATTAGTGCAAGCTCTGCGACTAATTACTCGAAATTTCCATTGGCTGTTTTGGCGATCAACAAGGCATGTACAAAAGTCCATTCACATGTTACACACACCGATATCGAAACTTGTAAGCATGATTTCTATATAAAAAACGAAGATGGATTGTTTTACTATGGTTCTGACATTCAAGGAATATCAAAATACTCGATTCCACGTCCTGTTTTCCCTGTTTTGAAATATGGGGATTCAATAAAAAATGAATCTCGCTTAATCTATTATTCTTCAGGATACACTCAAAAAGTATTACATGTGACTGGTTACTCAAAGGCCGATGCCTGGGGCACGATAAAAACCCCAGCGGGAACTGTAAGTACAATTCGCATTTTTACTTCTGAAACTGTATATGACAGTATTTATAGCGACGGCTCAGCCACATTGAAAAGCAAAACAGAAGGCAATTATTATTACAACTGGTACACCAGTGAACTGGGTTTCCCGGTACTTCAAATATCAAAAGGTGTTTTGAGCCAGAATAGTAATTATCAGACTGTTGAGTATGCGGCAAAATTAACATCTTTCACTACAGGTATTAATGAAGTCTCTGAAAATCAGAAATTCGCCACAGTTTATCCAAACCCGTTTAATGACAGAGCCACACTAAAAATTCATCAGGATTTTAATGGTGAAAAATACACTTTGTTGATTTTTGATATCTATGGCAGGATAATTCTAAAAAAGGAAAATAACATGGAGAGCGAAGTGGTAATTGAACGAAGAAACATGGAACAAGGCACTTATTTCTATCAATTGTTGAATAAGGCTATTAATATCAAAGGAAAATTCGCTGTTCAATGATCATTAATTGGAAATATAATATTAATGTATTAACAATAAAAAAATGTATAAATTTAGAATCGCTATATTAATGGCTGTTTTAGTGAGTTTTTTATTCAGTTCGTGCAGTAGCAGCAGGCACGCAACGACTCAAACAAAGCCAAAATCAGTATATTACAGTTGCCCGATGCATTCTGAGGTTATTGAAATGAACCCGGGCAAATGCCCTAAATGTGGTATGAAAATGGAAGCATTTGATATGGCAGACTTGAAGCTAAAGAATTCAGGTAGTTCTTACAATCCGATTAATTCTGGTGGCAGTTCTGGTGCCCATTCCGGAGGTCACCATTAATCTTAAAACTTATAGATATGTTTAACCGACTCGTCAAGTATTTTCTCGAAAACAGGCTGATTACCTTTATGTTCCTGATCGCTTTTGTGGTTTTGGGCATGGTATATATGCCGTTCAACTGGAAACCTGATTATTTTCCACGCGATCCGATTGCGGTGGATGCGATCCCCGATATTGGGGAAAATCAGCAGATTGTAGCAACCGAATGGATGGGACGTTCGCCCAAAGACATTCAAGATCAAATAAGTTACCCTCTGACTACTGCTTTGCTTGGTATTCCAGGCGTACAAACCATTCGTAGCACTTCAATGTTTGGGATGTCATTCATTTACATCATTTTTAAAGATGATGTAGAATTTTACTGGAGCCGTTCACGGATTCTTGAAAAACTCAATTCACTGCCAACCGGCACATTGCCTGCGGGGGTACAACCAGCACTTGGACCGGATGCCACTGCATTAGGGCAAATTTACTGGTACACCCTCGAAGGGCGCGATCCAAAAACCGGCAAACCCAATGGAGGCTGGAACCCAAGCGAACTTCGTACTGTTCAGGATTTCTACGTCAAATATGGGCTTGCCACCGCTGAAGGGGTTTCAGAAGTGGCATCGGTTGGAGGTTTCATTAAAGAATACCAGATCGACCTAAATCCTGAAGCGTTGAAAGCCTTCAATGTTTCGGCAATGGATGTAATGAATGCCGTGCGCAAAAGCAACCTCGACATTGGGGCCGAAACTATCGAGTTGAATAATGTGGAATACATTATCCGAGGTTTGGGATATGTAAAGAACTTGGAAGACCTGGAAGTCTCAGTAGTTGCTGTCAGGAACAATGTTCCCGTAAGGATTAAAGATGTTGCCCACGTTGTTTTTGGACCTGCTACCCGTCGCGGTGGATTGGATAAAGCAGGATCAGAAGCTGTTGGTGCCGTGGTGGTTGCCCGATATGGCTCAAATCCAATGGATGTTATTGGTAATGTCAAAAATAAGATCAAGGAACTTGAAGCCGGATTGCCGCAAAAAACTTTGCCCGATGGCAGTGTCTCCAAAGTTACCATTGTGCCGTTTTACGACCGCACCGGGCTGATCATGGAAACCATCGGGACACTCGAATCGGCTCTTTCGCACGAAATCCTGATCAGCATTATCGTCATCATTGTTCTGGTGATGAACCTGAGGGCATCGTTAATCGTTGCCGGACTGCTGCCAATTGGCGTATTGATGACTTTCATCCTGATGCGAGCTTTTGGCATCGATGCCAATATTGTGGCCCTTTCGGGTATAGCTATTGCCATTGGTGTAATGGTCGATATTGGGATTGTGGATGTTGAGAATATTCTCCGGCACCTTGAAATGCCTGAAAATAAAGGAATCCGTGGTAAAAAACTGATGTCGGTAATTTACGAAGCAACCACCGAAGTGCGTGATGCCGTGGTTACTTCCATCGCCACAACTATAGTCAGTTTCCTTCCGGTTTTTGCCATGCAGGCTGCCGAAGGAAAGTTGTTTCACCCGCTGGCATTTACCAAAACCTTTTCGCTGATTTCAGCATTCCTGCTTGGGATTATTGTTTTGCCAACCTTAACGCATATCTTTTTCAATATCAGTATAGATACCAAGAAGGTTCGCCGTATATGGAACGGTTGCCTGATGATAGCCGGAGCCCTGTTCGTTATCATTTGGCAGGTCTGGCCCGCATTGGCATTAATAGCTGTTGGTATTAATAACTTGCTCGACTACCGCTGGCCTGAAAACCGGAAAGAATTCCCCAACTATATCAACATTGCCATCACTGTGCTTGTAGCTGCCTGGTATCTCACCATCGAATGGCTTCCATTAGGCGCCCACAATAGTACCTTCTCAAACTTTATTTTTGTAAGCGGTATAATTATAGTGATTCTTGCAGCCCTGATGTCGATGGTACACTTTTATGAAAGTATCATGCGGTGGGCGCTGGAACACAAATGGAAATTTCTCATTATACCGATTGTTACCTTGTTATTTGGTTTACTGGCCTGGCAGGGATTTGATAAAACCTTCAGCCCTGTTGCTTCAGGAATGGAAAAAGTTGGCTGGAAAGATTTCAGGCAAACAGCTTTTTGGAAATCTTCTACGGAAACATTTCCTGGTACGGGCAAAGAGTTTATGCCATCTTTAAACGAAGGCTCGTTCCTGTTGATGCCCACCAGTATGCCCCATTCCAGTATTCAAAAGAACCTCGAATACATCGAAACGCTTGACAAGCGGCTTTCGGCCATACCAGAAGTGGAAGTGGCCGTCGGGAAATGGGGTCGCGTCAATTCAGCGCTCGATCCGGCGCCAGTGCAGATGTTTGAAAATACGATCAGTTACCGCTCAGAATATATTCTTGATGAAAACGGACATCGAATGCAGTTTAAAGTTGACCGTGAAGGCAATTTTATACTTAAAAGCGGGGCGAAATATAATTTGGGAAAGGACGGGTTCAAGGCCATTCCTGTTGACAGCCTGATCCCTGCGGAAAATGGTGAATATTTCCGTCAATGGAGGCCTGAAATAAAAAGGCCGAACGACATCTGGAATCAAATCGTAAAAGTGACCAACATTCCGGGATTGACCTCTGCGCCAAAGTTGCAACCTATCGAAGCTCGTCTGGTGATGCTTTCTACAGGCATGCGTGCCCCAATGGGATTGAAAGTTTTTGGTCCTGATCTTGACGCAATCGAAGAAGGCGGAATGTTACTGGAACAGGCTTTGAAAGAAGTTCCATCCATTAAAGCTTCTGCTGTATTCTACGACCGTGCCGTTGGCGCTCCTTACCTTGAAATTAAATTGAACCGTGAGGCGATGGCCCGCTATGGTATGACGGTAAGCGAAGTACAGGAAATTTTGCAGGTAGCTGTCGGAGGTATGGCTCTTTCTTCATCTGTTGAAGGACGTGAAAGGTTTCCGCTTAGGGTTCGATATGCGCGTGAATTGCGCGATAATCCAGAGGATATTAAACGTATCCTGATTCCTGCGATGAATGGTGTTCAGATTCCGCTGAGTGAAATTGCTGACATCGATTATACCCGTGGTGCGCAGATGATCAGAAGTGAAAACACCTTCCTGAATGGATATGTTATTTTCGATAAAAACGAAGGAATTGCCGAGGTTGATGTGGTTGACGAGGCTTCTAAAATATTGAAGCAAAAACTGAGCTCAGGCGCTCTGGTTTTGCCTGCCGGTGTATCCTACCAATTTGCAGGAAATTACGAACATCAGATTAGGGCGACCAAACGATTGATGATTGTAATCCCGATTAGTTTGCTCTTGATTTTGCTGTTGCTTTATTTCCAGTTCCGCACGGTAACGGCTTCGCTCATCCACTTCTCAGGAGTTTTCGTGGCTTTTGCCGGAGGTTTTATTATGCTTTGGTTGTATGGTCAGGACTGGTTCCTTAATTTTTCAATTGAAGGGATCAACCTTCGGGATATGTTCCAAATGCATACGATTAATTTGAGCGTCGCGGTCTGGGTTGGGTTCATCGCCTTGTTCGGAATCGCTACCAACGATGGGGTAATCATGGGTACCTACATCCATCAGGTATTTGAAGCCCGGCATCCTGCTACTGTTCACGACGTTCGCGAAGCTGTAGTTTCTGCCGGATTGAAACGAGTCCGTCCTGCCATGATGACCACAGCCGTTGCCGTCATTGCTTTGCTACCCGTTTTATCATCGAACGGAAAGGGTTCCGACATCATGATTCCGATGGCAATCCCTATGTTTGGCGGTATGGTTATTCAGGTAATGACCGTCTTCGTCGTCCCGATGTTTCAAGCCATGTGGAGGGAAGGAGCCGTAAACAAGCATAATAAATTAGCAATTAATAACCCTAATAATCAAGATGATGAAAACACAGGCATATAAAAAAATACTTTTCTTGTTGCTTGCCCTTGGTAGTTGGGTTATTGGGTTTAGTCAGGAAAAGACAGATTCCTTATTCAACTATCTTGAAATTGCAGTCAAAAACAACCCAACTGTACTTCAGCGGTTTGCTGAATATGAAGCCGCTTTGCAGAAAGTACCGCAGGTGGGAAGTTTACCCGATCCTGAAGCCAGTCTTGGGGTTTTCCTCAAGCCAATGGAACTGGTCGGTGGAAATCAGTTGGCAGATATACAATTGATGCAAATGTTTCCCTGGTTTGGGGTACTGAAAAATGCAAAAGACGAAATGAGCCTGATGGCCAAAGCCAAATACGAAACGTTTCGTGATGCCAAATTGCAGGTATTATACGATGTGCAGCGCACCTGGTACGAATTGAATAAGCTCAAACAGAACATCCGCGTTTCGGAAAAAAACATTGATCTGCTTCGCACGATTGAACGGCTGGCTGTGGTCAGGTTTAAAGCTGGTCCTTCAGGGAACAGTTCAGCGCCTTCTGGTCCAACAACAACTCCAGCTTCCGGCAAAAGTTCTTCTTCAGGATCTTCAGGAATGAACAACATGGGAGGAGGTTCGGGCAGTTCTGCCGGATCAGCTTCAGGCCAATCGGCTTCTCCAATGGGGGGCAGCTCAATGGGTTCCTCCTCTGGTGGTTCAGGACTTTCGGATGTGTATCGGATTCAGATTGAAATTGGCGACCTTCAGAATAACATTAACTTGTTAAACAACCAGTTAGTCACCATTTCGGCACAATTTAACAGTTACCTGAACAGGCCACAAGCCACAATTGTAAACGTACCTGATTCTGTAACAATTGAAAGCTTTGAACCTTCCCTTTTGGCTATATCTGATAGTATCCTGAAGAATAATCCAATGTTGGGGATGCTTCAGTTCGAACAGCAATCGTTGGAGGCACGCAAGCAAATGGTTACAAAGATGAGCTACCCGATGGTTGGGGTGGGCTTAAATTATTCGCTGATCAATAAAAATGAGATGTCAACATCGCCAATGAACGGTAAAGATATGGTGATGCCTATGTTTAAGGCAACATTGCCCATTTACCGCAAAAAGTACAAGGCCATGCGCGACGAAGCCGATTTTTTGAAATCGGCGAATACCCAAAACTACCAGGCTGTGGCGAATTCACTTCAGACTGAGTATTACCAGGCATTGCAATTGTATCAGGATGCACAGCGAAGAGCAAAACTTTATGCCAACCAATATCAGTTAGCATCCAAATCGCTCGACATCATGTTTAAAAGTTTTGCTTCGTCGGGCAGTTCACTCACCGATATTCTTCGAGTCAGGCAGCAAACGCTCGATTACGAGTACCGGCAGGTGGAAGCAGTGGCTGACTATAATACGTCTGTCGCCTGGCTCAAACGATTAATGGCATATTCAAAAATTCAGTAACATAAAATTTAAATACGATGAAAATATTTAGTAATAAATACGTCCGCTTTAGCCTCATTCTGATTGGGGGTATTTTGCTTGGTTGGATATTCTTCCATTCGTCTCCAGCCAAAGAAGAAAAACACGACCACGCTGCAGAAGTGGAGAAAGGTGAGGTCTGGACCTGCTCAATGCATCCGCATATTCGAATGGATAAACCCGGTAAATGTCCC
>CAYWBV010000192.1:0-7861 GCA_964455785.1 uncultured Maribellus sp. | reverse complement strand
AAAACTTCTTTAATTGTTCATTGAATTGGTCCGGATTTTCCAGATTGCTTAAATGGCCAGCATTTTTGATGACAGACATCACTGAACCATTTATCGCTTCGTGCATAAACTGCGCAGCTTCGGGAGGTGTGATTTTATCTTCTTCACCAACCAGAATCAGAACGGGTACTTTTATTTCGGACAGTTTGCTGCAGGTTTCATTTCGTTTTGATAATGCAAGCAGAGTTTTGATAACCGATTTTTCGGTGGTGTTGACCATTATCTCTCTGACTTCAGCAATTACATCTTTCTTTGTAATAAAGGATTCCTGAGCAAAAAAATTCTTCAAACTGTCATCCGCAAACTTTTCAACTCCGTTTTGCAGGATGCCATCAATAGCCTTCATGCGTTTTTCCTTCGCTTCAGGCGAATCAGCTTTACAACTTGTATCACATAATATGAGTGCATCAAACCGCGACGGATGATTTTCCATTGCTTTCAGCGCGATATAACCACCCATGGATAAACCACACAGTGTGGTTTTTTTTATCTCAAGGGTATCCATCAGTGCAAGCAAATCCTTTACGAACAACTCAATGGAGAAATCATCAGAACCAGAATCAGAGTTCCCATGACCGCGGACATCGTAAGCTATCACACGGAAATTTTCATAAAGCGCTTCCATCTGCTTGTTCCACATCTCTTTATGAAAAGGAAAGCCATGAATGAAAATGACAACGGGAACACCGTCCGGTCCTTCGTCGGTGTAGCTTACGGTGATATTGTTCGCTAAAATTCTGATGTTTTTACCCGGGTTGCGCATTATTTTTTTTGCTTTCAATTATTCCAAATCTCTTTTATGGAATGTATTTTTAAATTCCTCACGGCTATAAAATCCATCCATTGAATTCGAACTTTGAATTGTGTTGTCTCCCCTGTAATGCCGAATTGTATTTAGTTCGTACTCAAAATCAATCGCATCTCCCTTTCTGAACCTTTTGGCTTTGGCAAACGACGAGCTATCAATCTGGCCGGTATTCACCAATTTTTTATTATTATCAATGATTGCCATTCCAATGGGAATAATCAGGTGATTTTCGCCATGCTTGTTTAAAAACTCGTGCACGCCGTCGCTTGCACGATTTTGATAGGTGTTAAATCCTTCTTCTATTAAAGTTTCATCAACTTCAACATCGAGGTAAACTACCCTTTCGGCCAATTTATTGACCAGCAAATGATCCACTTTCCCGATGGTACGGTTATTTGCATCTTTTACATCCCAGCCCCTTACATCGTTGTAATTTTCGGCCACTTTATAACCGGACAATTCATCCAGATTAAAAAGATTCTTATTTGTATCTGTCATTTTTTTAATTTTTAAAAGTTTAATTCATTTTTTGAAGAAGGTTTGCAGCTTTTGCAAAGTAATTTTTCACTGCATCTTTTTGTTCGAGTGTAAGTTCCAAAGGACTAATTGCTGTTGATGCACTTTTTAATTCATCCACTTCATCTGTTAAATCAGGATATTTGGCCTGTTGTATATTTTGCAGCGCTGTTGTTGAATTATCAGCCGCATTTCTGATATTTTTAGCCGACGAGGTGTCGAAAGGTTCATTGTCAATCAGAATCGTTGATTCATTTACCTTTTCCAAATCTGCCTGAACATTATAACCAATTTCACCGGCCATGGCATTTGTTGCAGCCGTTAGTTTTAAAAACGCTTCATTTATGTAAGCAAGATTCAGGCTGTCACTGTTTCTATCGTTTTCCACAAAACTTACAAAAGCGGCCACGGTGCTGTTATTTTCCTTCACACCCAAAAGGCCGGATTCGTTTACAAGAGAAACATAGTTTGTTTCAGTTACTTCCTCGATCGTGTTGCTATCGTTGTTATTCCGAAATCCTATGTAATAAACAAGTATTGCAACTATAACAAGGCCTACGATCATCCACGGCCAGTTCTGTTTTTTCTGTTCAATTTTAATTTCTGCCATAATAATTTATTTTTAATAATGTAAATATTGAAAGTACAAAGTTGGGGATCTTTAACAGGACAAGTATTACACAACTTTTACGAAGGTTTACATCATTCACACATTTATGAGGGAAAAATTATTTTGAAAACAGGTCTTTTATTTTTTTCCGCCATCGAACCAAAAATAATTCACCGTCAATACTTTCTTTTTTATTTTGCTCGCCAATGATTAGCGCAATTGGTTGAAGTTCTTCAAACCCTTCGCAAACCACTTTCAACATGGCGGCAAATGGCAAAAACAAAATCATTCCGGCCAGTCCCCAAACAGCGGCGCCAATAAATAAACTTAGTATAGCTGTTAAAGCATTAATTTGTAAACTTCCCCCCACAATTCGTGGTGTCAGAAAATTATCGGAAACCAGTTGTACAATCCAAAATAAAATAGCAACTGCAACTGCTGTCCAAATTGAATCGTAGGAAACAAATGCATATATTACCGGGATAACTGCTCCCATTGTAGTCCCTATGTAAGGAATAATAGCCAGCACTGCCCCCAGAAAGCCGAAAAGAAAAGGATTGTCGATACCGATAATCAAAAGCCCAATGCTGTTGGCCAATCCAATAACAATGGTGAGAAAAAGCATTCCGAACAAATATTTTTGTCCGACCTGCTGAACCGATTTGAACATTCCTAAAACCTTCGGTCTTTTGTCTACGGGCGAAAAAGCCAGAAATGCCTGAGTTAATCCATTTCTGTATATCAGTAATAGAAAAGTAAATATAATGGTAGCCAGCAGTCCGGCCATGAAAGTTGCTGTGTTGTTAACGGTTTTTTTCACCAGAAAGCCTGTAGAATCTGTAAGCCAATCTTTCATCCGGTTAAAAAGCTCATTCTTTTCCAGGTTTTCAACAAAGCTCACATTGCTGTTGATATAAACCGTAACATCTGCAAAAGCGCTAATAATTTTATCCTTAAAATGGGTGAATTCTTTCGATACGCTAATAATCTGAGTTGAAAAAAAGTAGATTATTCCCGCTGCTATTAAAATCACAACAAAAATGGAGAGAAATGCAGCGAAGATTTTGTTGATTTTCCATGACTCAAATTTTTTTGCCAACGGGAAAAGAATAAATGAAATGAGCAATGCAACACTTAGCGGAATAAGTATAGGTTTAGCCAAAACCAATATTGCAAACAGCGCAAATACTGTGGCTATCGCGTAAAACATTTTTTGAAACGACAGGTTCATGTTATTTTAGGTTTAGCTGCATTGCCCAAGAATAACCCAGATGACAATAAAAACCACAATCGTGCCCAAACAGCCGCCACCTAATTTTTTCGCTCCGTAACCTGATATTAAACCTCTTAATAAATTGTTCATTTGACTTTTTTTTGAATGATAAAATCCGATTTAATCCTTATCAAAGGTTAGGAATTTTATGGAAGAGAACATTACACAATTTTGACAATGCGTTACATTATTCCCACTTTTGCAGGCTGCAATTTTTCGGCAGCAATAAACCCAAAAAAGAATTTTATCAATTGAATTTATAAAACATTCATCCCGAACAATTTGTATCTGCTGCTGTTGCATATTTTACAGGGCATTTTAAAAAACCCTTCTTTTTATTTTAAACTTTTCAAAAACTGATATCATGAAAACATTAACAGAACAGGAAGTTACAATATTCCTGAAAGAACATTTAAAGGACTGGTCCTTTGAAAAAAATACCATTTACCGGAACTTTAAATTCAAAACCTTTGTTGAGGCATTTTCATTTATGACGGCAGTAGCACTTGAAGCTGAAAAAATGAACCATCATCCGGATTGGAGCAATTCGTACAATAAAGTAAATATCGTTTTAACCAATCACGAAGCCGGTGGTGTAACCCAACCTGATTTTAAACTGGCTGAAATTATTGACCTTCTCTATCCCCGAAAATAAATTGGTACAGGTATTTTGCCAGGTGTGAATAATGTAAATTTTACCTAAAATTCTGTAACACTCCGGAAATCAAATTGTGGCACCTTTGAACTGAATGAGAAGGAAAACAGGTTTGAGAATTATTTTGGGTATGGCAGCTTTTGTTTTGGCGGTGATAGTTTTAACAAAAGTGGTTGCAGAACCTTGGATTGGAAAAAAAATTCAGGATTCATTCCATAAAAAATCCGGTGATTACCAGTTGAAAATCGAAAGGGTTCATGTTTCATTTTTTAATTCAGGCATCGGGATTAAAAACATTACCCTGCTTTCGAAAACGGAGAATGAAGGACGACCTGTTTTAACCGGAGAAATTGAATCGGTTAAAGTCAAAGGCATTCGTCTTTTAAAAGCTGTTTTAAGGAAAGACATCGACATCAGGGAAATAGTTATTTTCAATAGTCGTATTATTGGAAAGTTTGTTTTTCCGGAGAAGACCGGGCCCGCGAAAGTTTCGCAGGTAAACATCAGGATAAAAAACCTGTTTGTTGATAAGCTGTTTGTTGACGTTAAAGACACACTAACGGCACAAGCTTATTTGATAAAAGATGGTGTTTTAAAAGTGTATGATATCAATGTTGGAAAAAATGACACTTTATCTCACAGAATTTTTAGTCAATTCGAATTCGATGCGCCGGAATTCAAAACGGTTACAGCTGACAGCCTGTACACTTTTTCAGTTGTGGATATAAACTATTCAGCGGGAACAAATAAACTGACCGCTGACAGTTTTGCGATTCAGCCCAATTATAGCGAATACAAATTCACCGCCCGAAACAAATTTGAAACGGATCGTTTTGAAAGCAGGCTCAGCCAGATATCCTTTTTTGATTTTTCTGCCGCCGACTTTATTAAATCAGGAAACCTGACCAGTTCATTTATCGAAATCGGGGAATTGGAGTTGAATGTATTTCGTGATAAACGGAAAGAATTCCGGCATGTGGAAAAACCCACGTTCCAGGATTTAATAGCTAATTATCCGGGTACTTTGAACATTGATTCAATCGGTATTTTAAGCGGAAATATTGTTTATTCAGAACATGCTGAAAAGGCAATCGAAAAAGGAAGTGTCAGTTTTAAAGAAATTGATGCAACGATTTACAAAATCACCAACGACACCATTTACAAAACGGAAAAGGCTTATTTTGAATTGAAAGCGAATGCTTTGCTGATGGGCAAAGGTAAAGTAGCCGTGTTACTAAGAGCCAGAATCTTTGACAAACAGAATACATTCGCAGTAAATGGAACACTTTCAGAAATGGAAGTTTCGGAACTGAACCCGGTTTTGGAGAAAAGCGCTTTTTTGACGATCACATCAGGGAAAATAAATACCATGAATTTTAGCTTTTCGGCAAACAATACAAAAGCTACCGGTAATTTGAAACTACTTTACCAGGGATTGCATTTTGATGTTGTGAATAAACAAACCGGCGAAACCACCGCGATTGCAGAACAAGTAAAATCGCTGATTGCAAATATTGTCGTCATGGAATCGAACCCGATGCCGGAAGAAGAAGTGAGGCCGGGAATTATTGAATATGAAAGAGACCCCGAAAGATTTCTGTTTAACTATGTTGTCAAGTCGCTCACGACGGGAATAAAAACAAGTATCACGAAAGATTCAAAGAAATCAAAGAACCGTTGATTGGCAACGGATATTTTTGTTTTGAAACAGCAATTTGCAAAATATCATAATATTACACGATGGATTTTACTGCATTCCAAATACGAAACTGCTAACCCCTTGTTACAAAAGAAATGTATTTGGAGGTAACGTATTTCCAGTTGTTGATTTTCCCAAAATAATAGACATTTGTTTTAGGGACAAGGCAACTTTTCAACAACAAAACCGAATGCCATTATCCCAATGCCTGTTCTAATCCGGACAAGAAATGTTCGTTCATTTGCCAGGTGAATGCGGGGTTACCAACTTCTACAGATTCCTTATTTTCAATTATCTCTGTCATAGTTCTAACTCTTTTTCAAATAATATGCCGGTTCCTATTGTCTCTAAGTTCAGGAAAAACAAAAACGAGGAGTATTTGTATGCTCCTCGTTTTTGTAAATGTTAGTCTGTTTTTCTATAATACGCGCATAAATGCAACCAAATTTGCTTTTTCGGCGGCTGTCAGGTGCAATTGCTGAACGAGGTTAAAGTATTCAACAGCATCTTCCAACGTAAAACATCTGCCATCATGCAAATAGGGAGGCGAGTCTTTGATGCCTCTTAACGGAAAAGTTTTAATCATACCGTCATGGGCCATCATCATGCCATTAACCATTTCCTGTTTATAAAAACGTTCCGCCTTTAAATTGTGCATGTTATTATCGGTATAATATGGGGCAGGATGACATTCAACACATCGTCCCTTTCCATTAAAAATTGCTTCTCCCTGCAATTCTGACGGAGTTGCTTTGGTTTTATCCAACGCACCATAAATATCGAGCTTTGGCGCTGGCGGAAAATCTAAGATCGCCTGGAATTCGGCCATAAAATGAACCTGCGAACCACGATCAAGAATGTTAACCCCCTTTTTTGCTGCCATTACATGATCTGCATCAAAGTAGGCTGCCCGTTGCTCGAATTCGGTGAAATCTTCAACTGACTTAAGTGCCCGTTGCGAACCGAAGAGCCGCTGAATATTTACTCCCCGCAAGGACGGAGTTTCTATCCGATGCCTGAACTCCTGTGGCCGAATGTCGCCAACCAGGTGGTTTGCCCCGTTGCTGTGTCCGTTGACATGACAATCGAAACACGCTACGCCTAACTTGCCATCGGGCCGGTCAGTTCGCCGGTCTTCGGTAGCATTAAACTGTTGTTGAGGAAACTGGGTGACCAACAATCGTAATCCTTCCAATTGTTTTGGACTTAAAAGTCCGTTAAAAATTTCGTAGTAATTATCGATGGTGATTAACCGGCCCTGCGATACATCACCCAAATCGGGACGAGTGGTCAGATAAATGGGAGGCGCCCGATCAGGCAGAATATGCTCCGGAAGATCAAAATCAAGGTCGAAGCGAACAAGCCTTGGAAGCGAATCAGTAATCATAGCAGGGAAAAGCATTCCACCTTCGGCATGGTCGGCAAAGGGCAAAGGTTTGTACGGAAAAATGTCCTTCGCTTTAATTTGCTCAGGAGTTAACTTATCCAGATCGGCCCAGTTAATACCCTGAAGTTTTGCGGTAGGACCCAGGGGTATGGGTTTTCCTCCCGACATAACAACATCCGGAGATGTTTTTTTTGAAAGATCGTACCGGGCATTCAGCATTGCAGCGTGTTCCTTTGCCCGCTCAGCTTTTACCTTCATCCTGTCAGCTTTAATCTGATCAAAGGTTACATCCTGGTTTACAGGCCCGTAAGAAGAAACAACTTTCGCTTTCTGAGCGAAAGCGCCATCGAAGTTGATGATTAAAATCAACGAAATGCTAAAATAAATTAGCTTTCTTTTAAACTGTTTCATTTTTTAGTCCTCCATTTTAAGAGTAACAAGTTTATAATATGTTGTTTAACAAGTTTCTACGGTAACGAATTATTTCAATCGAATAGGTAACGTTATTCTTCAATTTTTGGATAATCCACTTTGTATTTATTCAGCATCGAAATCAGCGATTCGTAATATGATTTTAAATGATTTAGCGTTATTTCCGGATCATTTTCTGTGGGAACAGTCACCGGCATTTCTTCCAGATATTGAGACAACTCCGGATAATCGTCCTTAATTCTCATTGTAATTTTCAGGATCTTTGAATTCAAATCATTCACAATTTGTTCATTATCTAAATGCTTATCAGTCTTTTCCATGTTATATTTTTTCGGTTGTAATTGCTTTTTCACTTACTCCTAAATTTGCAAGTTGCTTTTTTACTGCGTCCATCATAGGAGGAGGACCACAGACATAAAATTGCTGCGCGAAATCTGTAACG
>CAYWBV010000191.1:0-7901 GCA_964455785.1 uncultured Maribellus sp. | reverse complement strand
GAATTTTAGTAAATAGTTTGGAAATTTTGGTAGCCGTAAAATAATTCTTTCGGAAAATATTTAAATGCTTTTCGGAAAACTTATAAAATCTATTCACTGCTGTCACCCGATTTATCTGCACCCGGTTAGTAGGAGCATTTCAAGGATGTATTAAAGTTTTTGTCCTTTTATTTTACTCTATTTTATAGGGAGAATACTTTATCTTTCAAATATTTAAATCTCAACGCACCAAAACCTTCGTATTTTCTTTTTAATTATCTGATAATTTGACACATAAAAACTAAAATATTATTTCTATTTTTCGCCATAATAAATTTTAATAATCCAGAAGCTGACGTATGAGATCATTTTCAATACTATTTGTTCTTTTTTTTCTGCTTTTTTATGGCATGTTAAATTTGGGGGCATTTCAAACCATTAAAAGAATTTTTCTTCAGGAACATAAAAATCATTTGAAGCTTTTTTTTGGGAGTTATTCTCTCATTGTTATTTTAACTTTTGTATTTCTCTATATTTATCCGAACCACCCCAGGCAAGCAACAAACTATAGTTTTTACCTGGTCTTTAATGTTATTCTTATTATTGACTTTTTAACAAAATTTTTACTCGCTGCTACCTTTCTTTTCTATTTTCCTTTTAGAAAAAGAAGGAAGGCAAAAATTGTATTAGTTGGTGGTTTGATAATAAGTCTTGGCATTGTTATGGTTTTATTATACGGTTCGGTTATTGGAAAACAACAAATCAATATTAACCGGATTGAGTTGAAGTTTCCAAACCTTCCTGAACAGTTCGATAATTATTCCATTCTTCAGTTTTCTGATTTTCATCTTGGAAGCTTTGGAAAATCAAAGCATTTAATAGAAAATACAAAAGATAAAATCAAAAAAATAAGTCCCGATATTATCTTTTTCACCGGTGATTTGGTCAATAATTTTTCTGATGAGACCGCTGGTTGGGAAAAAATCTTCCAGGAAATTAATGCCAGCGACAATAGTTATTCTATTTTGGGCAACCATGACTATGGAAATTATACTAACTGGAAAGACGAAAAAAGTAAAACAGAGAATTTTAATGCTATTGTTTCAGCACACAAGAACTTAGGATTTAGACTTTTACGTAATGAGCATGTTGTTATAAAGTCAGGAACCGATTCTATTTTTCTGGCTGGTGTTGAAAATTGGGGACACCCACCTTTCCCTCAATATGCAGATTTGGAAAAAGCTTTACAAAATATTCCCGAAGATGCTTTTACCATACTTCTGTCGCACGACCCTGCCCATTGGGAGTCACAAATCAGAGGCAGGGAAAAGATTGAATTAACGCTTTCAGGTCATACGCACGGGTTGCAATGGGGACTAAAAACCGCGGGTATTCCTTTTAGTTTTTCCTATTTTACCCGAAAAAACTGGGGAGGACTCTATGAGTTTAATAATTCATACTTATATGTAAACACTGGTTTTGGCAGTGTCGGTATTCCCTGGAGAATTGATATGCCTGCTGAATTAACTGTATTTACATTAAAGCGAGTTGAAATCCACTGAAAACAAAAAATTGAAATAAACATTTTTTAATTCAGGAAGATACGACGCCCTTACACCGATGGTTGCGGGAGCATAAAACCGCAGAAAATTGGCCGTGCCGGTAAGTTCTGTGCCATACGAAGAAATATTTTTTGAGAAAGTGCCTACAATTTTGTTTTCCTTATAAATATTTCCTTTAAGTTGCGCAAAGTCGCCAAATACAGCCGCATCGATCCGTTGCAGATACATCAACCCGCCAATACTGAGATCGGGATATAACAATGGCAATTTATAATTGAATGACGTACTAAACATGCTTGTGGTATTGTATTTCCCCCAGCCGCTCGGATATCGGATAACGTCGGAAAAACTAAATTTATCCGTTGTATTTTTCTTCTGTGCTCCCAGGTAAATTTTTGTTCCGTGATTGGCCATCAAACCGGGCAAATACAAATAAGACTGTACAAAGGCTATGTTTCCGAAATCGGTGTCACCCAATGGTGAATGCTGATAATTTCCATCGACAACTACGCCAAAATTGGGATAAACATCCTGATAACTTTGATTCATCAACTGATGAAAATAGAAACGATAAGACAGTGTCTGGTAATTTCCGTCAAAAAATTCTTCAGGACTTGATGGCTCCTGTTTATATTGCGTAAAAGTGTAACAAATTTCGGGCTGAATAATCCGACGAAAAACTCCTTTGTCAAAAACAAACGGCACCTTAACATTTAGTTCAGCATTGGTTTGTTTCCAATTAACGCGCTGCAGCGAAGTATCCTGACGGATAATCTGTCCGGCCTGGTTTTTTGTCTGCTGAACCAGATAATATTCCGAAGACCTTTCGCCAATGTTCACATCGAAACTAAAAACCGGATACCATCCTTTATAAACATAACGTGCATAATATTTGCCGGCTTTTTCTGAATAATCCCATTCATAACCCACAACCGTTTCTGCGGTACCTAATTTATTTTGCGACATTAGACTGACCCCGGGCATAAATTCATACGTTTCAACATCTACCGAAACCGGCGCCCAACTGTGGAAGTTAAACAGGTTGGTGGGTTTGTTGTATTTTTTTGATTCAAAACGCACGGTATCCAACAATGTGAAATCCGTAATACCAGGCTCCTGTGCCGCAAGTTTTTCTGCCAGCACATAATTGCCCTGCAAAACGGAATCCAGCAATAACGAATTTTCGCTGCCTCCCGGGAGTTGAATGATCCGAAACCCACCGGCAGTATAATCGCTCAAAAGAATTATTTTGTTTTCTGAAATAGCCGGAGATTCGACGCCAAACCTTGGCTCATACAACAAATGGACATCACCACTTTTAAATTCGTAGGAATACAACGCGTTTTTTCCGGAATAACTGCATATAAAATAAAGCCGGCCACCAACAAACTTCAACTGTTTAATCTCCCCCAGATCTTTGTTGACCAGAATTTCGGTTCCACCGGTATCGAGGTTCATTTTTGCCAGCCTCTTCCCTTTCTCGGTAAGAATAATCACAGCCAGGTTGTCGTCGTCGAGCCATTCAGGCGAAAATAAATAATTATTGTCAGGAGCCTGCAACCGTTTTAAAACGTCACCACCAGGAAGCGAATATACCGACAAATAATTGTTGTTCGAAAAATCGGTTTCAACAACGGCCACCCTGGTTTTATCATCCGAGATTGCCGGACTAAAACCCTTAAAATCAGGTTTTATTTCGACTGTTCTTTGGGTATGGATGTTCAACAGACGTATCAGCGATTTTCCGCTGTGCGTCCACCGAACATCTGAGATTTGTTCCGACCATACAATCCATTCGTCCCGGTAGTTTACCGATTCGTTGAAGATAGTTCCTGGAGAAAATACTTTTTTTTCTTTTCCAAATTTGTCAATTTTTACAAACGCGGGGATCTGGTCGAAAGAAGATTTATATGAAATGATAGTCGAATCGTTTAGCCAGTGATTGTAGTTATAACTGGTATATTTTTTTGATTTTGGAGATTTTGTTTCAACCGGAATTGAAGAGTACATTTTATCATTTCCCCTCCAAACCATTTGCAGGCTGTCGAAAACGGAGTGGTAAAGTTTTACTTTGGTTAAACCGGTGGCCCGTTTGAGCGCAGTGTTAAACGGAGTAACTGACAAAGGTTTTTTTCCGACCCGGGTAACCACTGAATCCCAAATTCCGCTACCATATTTTGCACGTGTATTTCCAACCAGGTAGTAACCCAATTGATAATGGTTGGGGACATAATCTTTAAACGACCCATTATAGGCTTTATCATATGAAAATACTCCTTTTTCGACCACCTGTGCCTGATGCTCCATTAAAAAGGAAGGGAAACGGCCCCGCCCGTAATTGCTTAGTGCTGTTTCGGTTACAACTGCATCTCCTTCAATAAACCACCACGGAAGATAAGCGCCAAAAACGAGAGCTGTCCCCTGTTCACCCAATAAAATCTTAAAAATTTTTGGCATTTCACTGTCGATTTTATCCACCTGCACCACATGCCTGAACTCGTGTAAAGCCAGTTGTTCAAGCCAGTCCTGTGGATAAATTTCCTGGTGCGGCGTTGTGTAAAACTCCGACCGTTTTGGCGCCCAGGCTACCAGTCCGTTCGACTTCACTGTTTGCGTATGTAAAATAACAGATATTTTTTTGGGTTGATGATTCAGCGAATAACTGCCGTACTTATACACCTTTTCTAAAACATACGCCAGCTTTTGTGCCTGATTTTCATAATAGTCGGGATAAATCAACTGAAAATTCGCAGTATGGATTTGTCGCCAGCGAATCGACGCAGGGTCCTGGCCTGTTTGAAAATATTGTGCACTGGAAACAGAAAAAACGAGAATCAAAACCGTTAAACACGATAATCTCTTCATTTACTTAAAATTTGGCTTTTCAACATTCACAAAGATGTTAAATTAAATTTTTATGAAAAACATTTAATCGTTCTGTTGTGTTATCTTTTTTTGTGAAGGTGTTACTTTTTAAGTATCAAAAACAAAAAGGATGAACGAAATTGCCAAAGAACTAAAATTCAAACTTGAAAAACTTGAAAAGTGGTATTCCGGCAGAAGAGGATCGATTGTCGCTTTTTCAGGAGGAATCGACTCTACGTTGGTTTTATTCCTTGCCAGAAAATTTCAGGGGAAAGAGAACGCCGTGGGTATTATTTCCAACTCTGAAAGTTTAAAGAAAAAAGATTTTCTGCTGGCCCATTCCATTTGCGAGTCGTTTGATATTCGTTTGGAAGTAATTAAAACCACCGAATTGTCGGACGAACGGTACAACGAGAACCCGGTGAACCGTTGTTATTTTTGTAAGGAGCATTTGTATAACGACCTCACCGCGATCAAAGAGAAATACCCCGGTTTTGATGTTTTAAACGGAACCAATTTTAATGATTTTGGCGATTACCGGCCAGGATTACAAGCCGCGGCCAACTATAAAATATTGTCGCCAATGGCAGATTGCGAGGTAACAAAAGATGAACTGAGACAAATAGCCCGTTTTTTTAATTTGCCCAACTGGGATAAACCTGCAAGTCCATGTCTGAGTTCGCGGGTTCCGTATTTTCACAGCATCACGACCCGAAAACTACAACAAATTGAAGACGCTGAAAACCTGCTGAACGAGATGGGTTTTAACGATGTTCGTGTCAGGCATTATGATACTTACGGGAAAATTGAGGTTCCAAAAAACGAAGTAGAGAAACTATTGCTTTTAAAGGATCAGGTTTCGGAAAAACTGGCGTCGCTTGGTTTCGAAAAATGTGTTATCGACGAAGAAGGCCTGATCTCGGGAAAACTAAACCGTGTATTAAAAAATTCAATCCACTAAAAATAATTTATGCAACGAATCCTTTACTACGATTGTTTTGCAGGTATCAGCGGCGATATGAACCTGGGCGCGCTAATTCATCTCGGTGTAGATCCGGATTATCTGAAAGATGAATTTAAAAAACTTAAAATTGATGGATTTAGCCTCGAAATCAGAGAGGAGAAAAGACAGGGAATCAGCGGAATAAAAGCCGAAGTTGTTATTAATAATCCGGAAAATGAAAAACACCGGCATCTCCATCATATCGAGAGTTTAATAAACAATTCGGGTTTGCCGGAGAGCGTGAAGGAAACATCGCTGAAAATATTCGGGCGGGTTGCCGAAGCCGAAGCCAAAATTCATAACATTCCTGTAGGGAAAGTTCATTTTCACGAAGTCGGAGCGCTCGATTCCATTGCCGACATTGTGGGCGCCGCCATTTGTCTCGATTACCTGAAAGTGGATAAAGTGATGGCTTCTCCGGTTCAGTTGGGCGGCGGAACGGTAAAATGCGCCCACGGTATTATGCCGGTACCAGCGCCCGCTACTGCTGAAATCCTGAAAAATATTCCGGTAAAAACCGGGTTGGTACAATACGAAGCAACCACGCCGACAGGCGCTGCCATTCTTGCTGCCACAGTTGAAAGATTTACGCCGATCATAAATTTCGATATTCAGAAAATCGGATATGGTTTGGGCACCATCGACACGGAAGTACCCAACGTTCTTCGGGTGTTCCTTGCCGAAATAGAAGATTCGGAGCAGGGTCTGCTGCAGAGCGACGCTACTTTGTTGGAATGTAATATTGACGACCTCAGCCCCGAAAATTATGAATATGTGATGGAACTTTTGTTTGACTCCGGGGCCAACGATGTGTGGATTGAATCCATTATTATGAAAAAATCGAGGCCTGCTGCCAAGTTGAGTGTTTTGTGTGCACCTGCCGAAGCCAGTCAAATGAAATCGATCCTTTTTACCCACACCACTACTATCGGTTTGCGTGAAACCGTGCTGAAAAAGAATGCACTTTTCAGGGATGAACGTACCGTTAAAACAGAATACGGCGATGTCAGGGTGAAACAGAGTTTCTACCAGGGAAAATTGGTCAATGTCAAACCTGAATTTGAAGATTGTAAAAGATGGGCAATAAAACACCACGTTCCGGTAAAAACAGTTCAGGAATCAGTGAATAAAAATCTTGATAATGGAAATTAGTGAGTTGCTGGAAGCCTACAAAAACGGTTCGTTGGGTTTGCAGGAAACCCTGTTGCGTTTAAAAGAGCAAGGTATCGAAGATTTGGGATTTGCAAAGATTGATACCAACCGGCTAACACGGACCGGGATTCCGGAAGTCATTTATTCTTCGGGGAAAACCAATGATCAAATCAGGCAAATTGCAGAACGAATGTATAAAACAGGTATCGACATTCTGGCAACACGCGCGTCGGAAGAGATATTCCAAAGTGTAAAGGAGGTTATCCCCGGTGCAAAATTTAACGAGTTGGGCAAGACCATTGTTTATCAACATCAAAAAAAGGAAATAACGCCGGATTACATTGCCATTGTTGCGGCAGGAACTTCCGATCTTCCGGTGGCCGAAGAGGCTGCGGAAACGGCAATCTTCCTGGGAAACAAAGTAGAAAGAATTTACGACGTTGGCGTGGCGGGAATTCACCGGCTTTTTAGCAGAATCGACCTTATCCGCGGCGCAAAGGTAATTGTTGTGATTGCCGGTATGGAAGGCGCCCTGGCAAGTGTAATCGGGGGACTCGTCAACAAACCGGTTGTTGCGGTGCCCACAAGTGTCGGTTATGGCGCCAGTTTTGGTGGAGTAACTGCTTTGCTGGCCATGTTAAACAGTTGCGCCCCCGGCATTAGCGTGGTCAATATCGATAATGGTTTTGGCGCCGCCTGCCAGGCCAGTTTAATCAATCACCTAAAATAATTTCAGGCAATATGCAAGAACTCTATGTATTATATCTTACCGCCGCCTCGCTGGGATTTTTTCATACCCTTTTAGGCCCCGACCATTATGTGCCGTTTATCGTTTTAAGCAAAGCCCGAAACTGGTCGAAATCGAAAACGTTGTGGATAACCCTGATTTCAGGAATTGGGCATGTCAGCAGCTCCGTTGTCCTCGGAATTATCGGTATTGGCCTGGGTATAAGTATCAGCAAACTGGAATCGATTGAAGCGTTCAGGGGCGAAATCGTCGGCTGGATGCTTTTCGCTTTTGGAGTGCTTTATTTGATTTACGGAATTTACAGGTACGTGGAAGGAAACGGGCACCTTCATATTTTCAATTTTTTACTGCCAAAACAAGTTCGTGAGATACAACATTTACCTGTAACCGAAAAAGAAATAAACGATAGCGGCAAAACAAATATTACCTCTTGGATGCTTTTCCTGATTTTTGTTTTTGGCCCCTGCGAAGTGTTGATTCCCATGCTCATCTTCCCGGCCGCCGAACACAGTGTTGCCGGAATTATTGCGGTTGCGGTAATTTTTAGTTTAGTCACCATTCTTACCATGGTTGGCATCGTATATCTCGGTTA
>CAYWBV010000190.1:0-7929 GCA_964455785.1 uncultured Maribellus sp. | reverse complement strand
TTTGTTTTGTTCAAAAATAGGATGCCACATGGTACCTGAACTTTTGGCAAGCCTTACCGTTGAACGGAATCCACCACTGGCAAGGTCAAAAATAATTTTGCGGTCTTGTATAGCCTGAACCGCATTTGCCAGTGCAAAAGCAGCCGCATGAGGGAGATGTGAAACAAAAGCGGTGCTGTGATCCTGCTCATCGGCGGTCATATACGCGATGTCCATTCCCAGGTTCTGGAACATTTTTTCGGCCAGCGCAAGATGCTGTGGCCCCGAATCTTCCTGGTCGCAAAGAATGGTGATTTTTTCTCTAAACAGGTTTTCGATAGCGGCAGAGGGTCCCGAATTTTCGGTACCCGACATGGGATGTGCCGCTACAAAATTTTTTCTTCTGGAATGGCTTCGTATCAAATCGACAATCATTTTTTTAGTCGAGCCCATATCGATAACTGTTGTGCTGTTATTTATCCTGTCGAGTACCTGCGGAAGAAGTTCCATCTCTTTGTCAACAGGAATGGCAATAATGACTATATCGGTATTTTGAATGCCGGTCTCCAGCGGTTCCACCCGATCAACCAGCCCGAGTTCGAGTGCTTGTGCCGCATTTTTTTCGTTGTTTTCAACCCCGATAAATTCGGTGGCAAATTTCGATTTACGTAAATCTTTTGCCAGCGATCCGCCAATTAAACCCAATCCAATTATTGTTGTCCTCATTTTCGAATGTATTATAAAAAAGAAAGGCCCCGAATTTTCGAGACCTCTCTGTAAATATTTTTCTTTTCAAACAATACATTACTTCCTGATCCCGGTTTCTGAACCAAAATAAAAATACCAGTAAAAAAAAGTATTGTTTGTTGTTGTCATCCTTTTCAGTAAATGTGAAAGCAAATATAGAGATATATTTTAAAAATGAAACAGAAACCACATTTTGAAAATATTTTCATCGCAAAAAATTAATTTTCGAATCTCACCATCGTTTGCCGGGTTACTGCATCTTAACCACTTTTTGAGAATAGACCCGGGCGCCGTTTTCTTTCACCGAAACAAAATAAATTCCCGCCTCCGTCCCGGCAAGGTTAATTATTTCGGTTATCGAATGGTTTATGTTCGTAAAAATATCCGCACGTATTTTTTGCCCGTCGATGTTGTAAACCTCTATTTCAATTTTCTCAATCCTGCTTTTAGGCTGTAAAAAAACAGTGAAGTTCTTATCAAACGGATTAGGATAGACTGAAATATTTCCGGAAGAAAGAATGTGCCGGGGCGACGAAACGGGCGTCTGGATACGCAAATTATCGATGGCCCAACCCCAGCCATGGGCATAAGGATCAGAATATAACCGGAAGCGGAACAACACGGTATCGCCGGCAGAAAAGTTGCCGCTCTGCAGCAGATTGATTTCGCGGTTGATGTACATCCCGGCAGTACCATTTGTCCTGGAGTCCATATCAACAATACCGTCGTTGTATAAATCCAACCAAACGGAGTCGGCTCCCGAATCGTAACCTGCTGTAACCTGCAGCCAGGTCTTTCCGAAATCCTTGCTCCCTTCAACAATTACGTAGTCCCAAAAATTGTCATCGCCGTAAACCGCCGTATCTTCGCCGGGTTCGACCAACACAACCTCGTCAAAACTCATGGTCCCGTTTTCTTTTAAAATAACCGGATATTTCAATACCGTAACATAATCAATGGTTGCATCATCCTGATTCGGGCTCAAATACGGATGCGGGCTGTGAAGCGCCCCATTTTCAAAATTATCAGCAGTATAAACCTCAAAATCCCTGATAACGAAATCATTGGTCGGATTGTTAAAATCGCTGATGTATCCGGAAATGGGGTCAAACAAATTTTCTGCTTTAAATGAATAGGCCGACCCGTCGGGGACTTTTTTGCTGTTTTGAGCTACTGAAGCATCTTTTGCAACAATATTGTAAGTAACGACATCTCCGTCATTCAACAAATTTTTATTAAAATTAAAATAGCCCGAGTACAAATTTTCAGGATCTGAAACTAATCCGAAAGGCGTTTGCACTACTCCATTGACAGAATATTCAACATAAACAGTATCAATACCGATATTGTCGCTAACCGCTGCTGAAACGGTTAAGTCTTCATTATTGAGGAGATAAAACGGAATTTCATGATGGCTGATTACCGGTGGTTCGTTGTCAGGCCCAATTTTTAGTGAATATAAACTATCCGGAGCATTAGTGGGCAAAGTAAAAATTCTGTTTTTTATATCGCCCGCCTGAATAAAATAATGAATGGTAACCGGGCTGGAAGAAGGGATCAGTTCGGCGGAAAAAAGCCCCGGGATATTTCCCGCCACAAGAGGTGCTGAGTCCCGGGACGCGAAATTATCGTAGGAGTAAACGACAAAAAGCGCGGCACTGTCGAGTTCAAAGTCACTTTCAAGTTTTATATTAAAAACAAGCGGTTTAATTTCTTCCATATCTTTTAATGGTTCAAAGTCGATGTACAAATGTTTCCAGCCAATATCTGCCATTATTCCACTTGTGATTGGCCCGGGATCATGAATGGCTTCCCCTTTCCCAAGAAACGGCGTCATTAATGAATTTGGATTTCCTTTAAGGTAAGTTCCTTCGTTGAGATGATAAATGCTTGAACCGTCGTCCCATTCAGCGGGCGCGTACAACCGCGGCAAGTTACCTCCGTTATCGTTTATAGCCGCCAGACTATTGACATACAATGCTCCTGACGTCAATTCGGTTTTAAGCTGAGCCGATTGATTGTCGAAAATTGTGGTATCGACCAGGTAATCTCCGTTTCTTTTCACTACCATATTATCAAAGGCCGAAACATCTCCGTAACTGTAATATCCATAAATACCCTGTGAATCATCAACCAGGAAAAATCCAATAAACCCCAGTCCATGCCCGATTTCGTGTAAAACCACCGACACAAAATCATACAGTGAATCGGGAGTTTTTCCGTCGGTTCCAAAATACCAGTTTATTTTTCTATTAAATGTGGCTGTAATATCCGGAATACCTGAATCTGTAATTACCGTTTTTGTGATCTTTTCAGCAATGGCAACCGGGTAGTAAAGATTCTGGTGGGGAGCATTTTCAAAGTTAGAATAGAATTCGTCATACGGGGAGCAGCTACCTAACGTGTTTTCGTCTTGTTGACGCCAGTTTGCCTGCATGTAAATAGGAACAGGTGATTCAATGATAGTTTCCCAGATTCCCACCGCATATTCGAAAGCCTGTTTTACATTCTCAGGGAATAAACTGTAGGTTACCACAATATCCGATTTTTTTTCAGTTCCCGATTTTAAGTGATTCTGAAAAACAGACGGCGGCGGGATAAACGACTTTTCAACTTTACCCGAAGCATAACAAACGGCCGGCGGTCTTTCAAACTTCTTTTTCTGCAACCTGGGTTGTGCCATCACAGATATTGTCCCGACAATTAATAATAGCAATAAGAAAATTCTTTTCATGTTTTCTGAATTGTTCACAATATACAAATTGAAAGGTCCAAATGTTTTTAAAATCATTTACAATACCAAATTTCTTCATAGGAATTAACATTCGTTCTTTCCCAATTTCAGGTAATCATACCTTACTGCAAAAGTTTATACCGTTTGAAATTTACCGTTGGTATAAGATCGAAAAATGCCGGAAAAATATCCGGCATTCCCCATAAATAGATGTTTGTATAAAACATATACAAACGCGCTTTCTTTATAACAATTGCGATTTTTTGGTAAACACCAGTTGGTAGAAAATTACCAAAGAAGCAGCCAGTCCGATAATTGCTGCAAATAATGCGATCAGTAACAATGTTTTCATAAAAATGGTTTTTTTAATATTTGACAATTTTTTTTGTTATCGTTTGTGTGTGGTCTGCTGCCATACAAACCAGGTAGATTCCCGGTTTTATATCCGGCAGATTGACCTGCTTTTTAGGACTATATTGTGTATTTGACCAGATTTCGCTAAATACAGTTTTGCCTGTTAAATCGGTTACCTTAATATCAACTGTTGAGACCTCAGGAACATTGGTACAGTCAATGTAAAAGTTCCCTGAAAACGGATTTGGGTAAACGCCAATTTCGGCGGATGCAACTATTTCTTCGTTTTCCGATGAGACCTCCTGTATTTTGAGGTTGTCAATTGCCCATCCCCAGCCGTTTACCGAATTATCGGACGAGAGCCTGAACCTGAAAATTACTGTATCACCTTCATAAAATCCTGTATTATTGGTAAGATCAATGGTTCGTTTGATAAACATTTCTTCGCTTGCAGCCGCCAGTGTATTATTAACCAGCGACGATTTTAATGAAGTTTCCCACTCATCCTTTGCTCCTGAATCGTATCCTTCGGTAACCGGAATCCATGTTTTTCCGTTATCCTTGCTCCCTTCAACAATCACATAATCATAAAATGATTCATCGGTAAAAGTGGAGTTCGGTTCTCCCAATTCGACCAGTACAATCTCGTCGAATGTAATTTCCCCGCCATTTTCGATAATTACCGGATATTTAAGTTGTGAGATTAGATTATAATTTTCTTTTTCAAGCAGTGACACCGGGTAGGGATGCAGGGTGTGCATCATTCCGTCCGAAAATCCGTTAATCCCTGAAACTTCAAATCCGTTGGCCATAAAATCGTTATTATCCGAATCAAAGTCAGACTGATAGCTTGCCACCGGAGATAAAGACTCAATCACATCCACGCTGTAATAACCACTTGAAGGAACTGAAACCTGATTTTTATTTTTCGAAGCATCTTTGGCAACAATCCTATATTCCATACTTTTAATTTCAGTATCGCCGGAAACCGGAATTGCCCCGGTGAAAATATTTTGCGAATTAAGTTGCATGATTACTGGCTTCTGAACGGTTCCATTTAAAATATATTCCACCGTAACCGAATTTATTCCGAGGTTGTCATCTGCAATGGCCGAAAGATTTACTGAGCTTTCGGAAGAAGAAACTACTTGTATCGGGTTGTGTTGAATCGTTGGAACTGAATAATCGGTACCAACCCTGAAACTGTATTTTTTGGAAGGTGCAAATGAAGGTAAAGTATATTTTTTGTTGCCGGTACGGGCCTCAAAATAATATTGAACATTCCCTGTAAAATTGTTTAAAGCAATGTTTCCTTCAAAATGATTATTTGATTTATCGAAACTCAGATTTACGGAGTCGCAGGTGGTAAAATAGTCCTTTGAATAAACAATTTTAACAGAAGACGCATTTAAATCAGCTTCTCCTGAGATTGTAATTTGAACAGGTAATTGTGAACAAGTTTGTTCAAAATCCCTGATTTGTTCAAACTTAAAAGACAAACTATTCCATCCGAGTTCCGAAATGATCTTCATTGTATTTTCGCCAGGCGAGTGAATGGCCTCCCCTTTATATTTGTAGGCGGCCATTAAATTACTGTCTCCGTTTCCGTTGGTTTCCGATTTACTCAAATGATATAAACTAGAACCTTCCTGCCAGGTTGTAGGCGCAAACAAATAAGTAGCCTGTACTCCTGATTTAGTCAGCTCTTCCTCATTTTGGAATTTTAGTTTTTGTGACGTTAACTGCACCAGCAACTCATCCGATGGCCTGCTAAAGTTGTTGGCATCAGCAATTCTTTGGTTGTTGAAATTAAAAACATAATAGTCATAAATACTGGGGAGGTTAGCCGAGTTGGAAAAAAATGCACTTCCGCTTTCAGCCTTAAAAAAGCCGGAAAAACCCAGTCCGTGTGTAATCTCGTGCAAAACGGCCGTAACAAAGTCATATTTGTCATCGGGGGTGTTTCCATCGGTCCCGAAGTACCATGCTATGTTTTTGTTAAAACCGCATGCAATATCCGCATCTTTGCCGCTCCAATCCTTGCCGGAAAGTTTCTCTACCAACGCAACCGGATAATACACATCAGGGACCAACGCCCCGTCAAAATTTTTATAAAATTGCGATGGAACCCCATAAGCAAGCGTATTCCCTTCCAATTTTTCCCATCGGGCAAGGATATCAATCGGAACGGAAGTCGTAATTAAATCTTCCCAAATGGAAATCGCATACTGAAAAGCATTTTTTGCCTCTTCAGGAAAATCAACGTAAACTACGTTAATTTGAGTACTTTCTTCTGAAGCAGATTTCAGAAGAACGGATTGTGCCGGTGGGGGTGTAAACATTTTGTTTACTTCTTCCGAAGCAATGTTTACCAAAGGCTGTGATGAAACCTTATCGGTGAACAAATGCTTCTGAGCCTTTGCATCGAAAAGCGCGACGATGCAGAGGATGACCAAAAGCGTCCATTTCATGCCAGTAAATATTTATGGGTTTGTAATTCATCATAAATCTAAATAGAGATGAGACGGGCATGAATAAAAAAGTGTTTAAAAATTGATGCAGAATCTGCTGAAGAATAAATACATTTTCCTTTTAAAACCGGGTTTGTAATTCGTTTTAAAGGAACAATAAAATGATTAAACCATTGTTTTACAACAGCTATCAATTCATCAGCAGAGATAACAATTACAGGTGTATTCCTGTATCCCTTACTACTGCAAAACGTTGCAATACTAAGGACGAATGAAAGCGTCCGTCTCATGACAGTTTCTATTTATGGGTTTGCAGGGGTAAATATAGAAATTATAATTAATATTACAAGTAATTTTTATAGTTTAGGCATTTTTATATTTAGAATAAAAAAATTTTAATGAGGGATTTTATGAAATTTTTATCAACAACCTTGAAAGTTATCGTTCTGATCTTTCTTTTAACATCTTCAAAACCCGAAAAGGGTTATTATCAGGAACTCTACCGGCCCCAGTTTCATTTTACCCCTGAAAAAAACTGGCATAACGATCCCAATGGATTAGTGTTCTATCAAGGAGAATATCATATGTTTTATCAATACAACCCCAATGGAAAAGAATGGGGATTTATGCACTGGGGACATGCGATAAGCACCGACCTGATACATTGGGAACATTATCCGGTTGCCATTCATCCTGACGAAGATTCAAAAGATACAGTGAGGTGTACGGCATTTTCAGGGTCAGCAATTGTCGATGAAAATAATTTACTGGGGAAACAGGAGAACAGCGAAAAAACTTTGGTCGCCTATTACACCAGCCAGCACTGCGGACAACGAATTGCTTACAGTACCGATAAAGGCCGTACCTGGGAAAAATTCGAAGGAAACCCTGTGATTCCCTATAACGAAACTGATGACGCACGCGACCCCAAAGTAGTTTGGCACGAACCTACTCAAAAATGGGTCATGGCTTTATACCGAAAAACAAATGAAGATGACAAATCGAAAGGTGTTTCATTTTACACTTCAGAAGATTTGGTCCATTGGGAATGGGAAAGCCATATACATGGATTTTATGAATGCCCTGATTTAATTCAGTTACAGGTTACTAACCGCCCCGATGAGTTGAAATGGGTGCTTTTTGACGGCGATGGGAGTTATCTTATCGGTAACTTTGACGGCAAAACATTTACTCCGGAAACGGCAAAAATGAAAAGTGACTTCGGGAAAAACTATTATGCCACACAAACCTGGAGTAATATTCCGAAGGAAGACGGACGCACGATTCAGATTGCCTGGATGAGAGGCGGTGAATTCCCGGGAATGCCATTTAATGGGCAAATGTCATTCCCCAGCGAACTTTCGCTTACCAAATTCAACTTCGGGTATAAACTCATCCGGAAACCGGTAAAAGAAATCGAAACTTTACATGACAAACAATATAAATGGGAAAACAGAAATTTAATTCCAGGCATAAATGAAAATATTTTAAAAAAAGTAAATGAAGATTGTCTGCATATTGTCGGTGAGTTTGACTTGAAAACATCAGATAATTTTGGGTTTATGATAAGAAACGGGAAAAAGTCTCCGGGAACAGAAATCATGTACAATGTTAAACGCGGAACGATTTCGGTGTTGGGAGTCA
>CAYWBV010000189.1:0-7995 GCA_964455785.1 uncultured Maribellus sp. | reverse complement strand
TTGAAAAACAACAGGAACAGATTGTTTTAAAAAGAATTTAGAAAATATTCGGACTATGAAATTTTTATTCTCCCTCTGTATTTTGTTTTTTGCATTTTTCGTTAAAGCGGAAGGAACATCTTTCGACACAAAGCTGATACCCGACTCTCTGAAAAAGAACGCTCACGCAGTAGTACGTTACGACAGCACGTTATTCCGATTAATCAGCCCGGGGAAAGCCGAGGTTGTGAGACAAAAGGCAATCACCATTTTAGACCGGCATGGCGAACACTTTGCCCAGGTTTTTGTGGTTTACGACAGAAACAGCAAAGTCAGCTCTTTCTCGGGTGAAATGCTGGATGAAAACGGCGACCGAATCAGAAAAATCAAAAAAGACGAAATCCGGGACAACAGCCTGGTCGGTAATTACACCCTGTTTCAGGACGACCGTTATCTTAGTTTCGAAGCGCTAAACCATTCGTATCCATACACCATTGTGTCCAGTTACACCATCAGCTACGATGGTATTATCAGCATCGACCGCTGGATGCCGGTTCCGGGCTACAATGTTTCTGTCGAGAAATCAATCTTTACCATTGTTTCGCCCAACGAAATAACCATTCATACGAAACCGGTTCATTTAAAAGCCGAACCTGAAAAAGTGGTTCACGAGGCTGCCACATCTTATCGCTGGGAATTACACAATCAAAAAGTTTTGGAAAATGAACCGTTTTCGCCGTCACAAATCAATATTTTTCCGGTTTTGTGGAGTACTCCCGAAAAATTTGAATACGAAGGAACCTCGGGGAGTTACAGCAGTTGGGAAAGTTTTGGCAAATGGGAATGGGAACTGATTAAAGACAAACAGAACCTGCCGGAGCCAACCCTCGAAAAGATTGCCGGATTAACCCAAAGTGCGGGTAGTGATAAAGAGAAGGTAAAAATCATTTACCAGTACCTTCAGAACAAAACAAGATATGTGAGTATCCAGTTGGGTATTGGCGGATGGGAACCCTTTCCGGCATCGGTGGTTGACGAGGTAGGATACGGCGATTGTAAAGCGCTGTCGAACTACATGATATCGCTTTTAAAAGCTGCCGGGATTAATTCCTATTATGCAGTGATTGGAAATGGAAGCCAAAAAATAAAATTCCCCGACTTCCCTTCGATGGGACAAGCCAACCACGTTATTGTTTGTGTTCCTCTTGACAATGATACCACCTGGCTCGAATGTACCAACCAAAAGTATCCGTTCGGATATCTGGGAAAGGGAAACAGCGGGAGATATGCGTTACTGATCACTCCAGAAGGAGGAAAGCTGGTAAAAACGCCCGAACAGGAGAAAGAGACAAACACCCAAATCAGAAAAGCGGAGGTTCGGCTGGACGAACAGGGAAACGCCAGTGTTGCTGCCGATACACGGTTTGGCGGATTACAGTTTAGCAACCGCCACTTCTTATTAAGTGAAAGTAAGGAAGAACAAAAAAAATGGTATCTGAAAAATTTTACTTTAAATGCGCCCGTTTTAAATTCGTTTGATCTTGTTGAAAGGCGTGAAAATACACCGGCAATTTCAGAAAAATTAGATATTTATATTCCAAAACATTCGATTGTTTCCGGTCCCCGGATTTTTGTCAAACCCAATATTCTGAATACATTCTCAAGTCCGCCACCAAAAACAGATAACCGCAAATTTGAAATCGAACTTGATTTTGCCTATACCGACATTGATACGGTCAGGTTCATCATCCCCGGAAATTGGGTTCCGGAATCGGTTTTTGATGATGTTTCCATCGACTCCGAGTTTGGCAACTATTCAGCAACCGTCAACTTTAAAGAAAACGAGCTGGTTTATGTCAGGAAAATAGAAATGAACCAGGGAATCTGGCCGCCGGAAAAATTTGAAGATTTCCGGAACTTTTATACTTCCGTCTGGAAATCGGATCAATCCAGTGTGGTACTGATAAAAAAATAGTTTTTATTTCCACTCCACCACAGTGCCGCGCTTATCGTTTTGAAGTTCAGCAGGAATGTCCTCCCTGATTTCGCGCCAGAGCAGGTTAATCAGTTTGTGTTTTGCAAAATGCCTCGAATAGACAAGGCTTACCTCGCGCAACGGTTTAAAATTAGTAAACGATTCTACATTCTCCAGTCGTTTTTCCGACATTCCGACTTTCGCCAGTTCAGGGATTAACGTAATCCCACCCTCGCGATCGATAATGTTCATCAGGGTTTCCAGAGAACCCGCCTCAAAATGAAATGGGAGGGTGCTGTCAGTCGTTCCCAGAAACGAACAAAGATTGATGACCTGATCGCGAAAACAATGCCCGTCGCTTAACAGCCAGATTTCGGGCGTGGCAATATCTTTCAGCGTAATTTCATTTTGTTTGTGCAACCGGTGACCTGAATTGGCATAAATCAGCATCTCTTCATAAAAAATAGGTTTCTCGTTGATTTTCTCTTCTTTTAACGGGGTAACCAAAATACCCACATCAATCAAATCCTTATTCAGAAGATTTACAATGTTTTCGGTGGTCTGCTCAACGATCTTGATAAAAATATTGGGATATTTCTTTTTGTACCTGCCAATAAAAATAGGTAAAAGATAAGGCGCCAGTGTTGGAATAATGCCAACCCGTAACATCCCGGAAACCTGGTTTTTATGATCTTTTACGATGTTGTTGATTTCGTCAGACTGTTTCAGCACCATGCGGGCCTGTTCAATAATCCGTTGCCCCACGTCGGTAGGAATAAGCGGTTGTTTACTCCGGTCGAAGATGATAACTTCCAGGTCTTCTTCCAGTTTTTTTATTTGCATGGAAAGGGTAGGTTGAGTAATAAAGCAACTTTCGGCAGCTTTCCCGAAATGACGATAGGTATCTACCGCAACAATATATTCCAACTGAGTGAGCGTGATCATGGTGTAGCCGATTTTGCTGCTAAAATTAGAAATTATCCGTATAAAACGTCTCCCGACAAAAAATTATTTGCCCTCGCCAAAAAAAATATTCAATTTTCCAATCCCTTTTTTTCACTTGAACAGGCTGTGTTCAATATTTTGTAATTCTTTAATATTCAGTATCAGGGATATGACCTTTTTTATGGCCCGTGGAACTCCCATGAGTAATTTATTCATTCCCTTTTGTGATAGCCAAATCATGGTCGTTTCATTCGTTTTCAAATTCAGATAAAATAGTAATTTTGTACAAAACAGCGAAAAATGAGGTTTTCAGTCTATTCTGTGATACTTTTTCTAACACTTGTTGTTGTTGCCTGCGGCCCTTCGGAAGAGGACAAAGCCAGGGCGAAACTAAACCTGGCAAAATCGTTACTCGAAAAACAGGACACAACAAATGCGCTACTCCAGCTCGACAGTATTGCAAAACTTTATCCCGAAGCGGTTTATTCGGTTAATGCCGCAAAAAATCTGTTAAACGAAATCAGCTTTAGTTTACTTCAGCAGAAAGAAAATGAACTCGACTCGGTTCTCGTTCAGATTGCCGAACTGGAAAAGTTGTTTACGAAAGAAAAAACACCGTTTGACCGGTACGAACAATACATCCATAAACGGCAGACGTTTGAGCGCGCCTGGGATCGATCGTATTTGCAGGTACATCTTGACGAACGCGGCGACATGTATTTAAGCAGCAATTATTACGGCAAAGAGTGGCTGAACCATACCAGCCTGCGGGTTTACGACCAGGGTCTCGATGCATCAACCGATACCATTTCGCTGGAAGATGTCAATAATCACCACAGCGACTTTATGGAATACAGATGGGAGAAAGTTTCGTACCGCAACGGAAAAGACAACGGCGTAATTGACTTTATTGCCCAAAATGCCGATCGACGGTTAAAAGCGGTTTTACTCGGAAAAGAATATTATTACATCATTCTTGAAACGTATGACAAGCAGGCTGTAAAAGATGCTTTGGCGCTTTCAAAAGCATTAAAACGAAAAATACAACTGGAAGCCGAAATTCAAAATCTGCAAAACAAACTTCAAATCAGTTAAATAATATTTTCAACATTTTCGGGGGGATTGGCCAAAACCGCTTTGCTCCCGTTGACTACAATCGGGCGGCGTAATAATTTCGGGTTAGCCGCCAAAACCTTAATCCATTCGTCATCAGAGAACTCAACGTCTTTAAACTTTTCCTGAAATTCCTTTTCCCACGTGCGAACAAAATCGAAAGGTTTTTTACCGGTTTTTGCAATTATTTCTTTGAGTTCCTGTTCCGGTATCCCGGCCGGGAGGTATCTGATAATTTCGATATCGTACCCTTTTCCTTCCAGGTATTTCAGCCCAGCCCTGCTTTTGGCACACCGCGGATTGTGGTAGATTTTCATTACAACGTGGTGTTTGTTTTTGATAAAGTTGTAATAATCTTCCTGTGCGCGGTAACTTTTTTCAACATCGCCCATGTTGTATTCATTTAAGAGTCCGGGGTCGAGAATGCGGGCTTTCGAATTGTCCTTTAACTGAATGTTCAGCATTTCTTTCAGTTCTTCCCTGATTTCCTGGTTGTAAACCGGGCAGGCAATTTCTATCCGCCGGTTCAGGTTCCGCGGCATCCAGTCGGCCGATGAGATATACATTTTTTCATCTCCCCCGTTGCCAAAAAGGAAAATACGCGAGTGTTCAAGGTATTTGTCAACGATACTGATGGCGGTGATGTTTTCGCTCAACCCGGGTAACCCGATCTGCATCCCGAAAATTCCCCTGACAATCAACTGCACTTTAACACCGGCCTGGCTGGCTTCGTAAATTTTCTGCATCATTCCGGGGTCAATCAGGCTGTTCATTTTTAAAATCATCCAGCCTTCTTGCCCTTGTCTGGCCAGTTCAATTTCGCGATCGATACGTTCCGAAAAAAAGTCGCGCATAAAAAACGGGCTGACAATTAAATGTTTGTAGTTAAAATGCCGGTAGTTTTGTTTGAAAAATTCAAAAACATTTTCCACTTCATCGGCCAGTTTCGGGTCGGAGGTAAGCAACCCTTCGTCGGCATAAACGCGGGCTGTGCCTTCATGAAAATTCCCTGTTCCAATGTAGGCGTAATTCCGGTATCCCCCGTTTTCCCGGCGTTTTATCCACAAAAGTTTGCTGTGTACTTTCATTCCCGGCACGCCGTTAATTACGTTGGCGCCCTCGTCCTGCAATTTTCCCGACCAAAAAATATTGGCTTCCTCATCGAACCGGGCCTGCAACTCGATAACCACGGTAACCATTTTCCCGTTTCTGACGGCATTCAGCAAAGCATTCACCACTTTCGAATCGGGGGCTACGCGGTAAATGGTAATCCCGATTTCGCGCACCTGCGGATCGATGGCCGCCTCGCGCAGCAAATCGATAAAATGGTTGAACGTTTGGTACGGGTAGTGAAGCATCACATCTTTTTTCCGAAGGATGCGCAATACGCTCGTGTTTGGCCGGAGATCCTTGTGCCTGAACGGTGGGAGTTTCAAATAATAATGTTTCTTTTTCCCGATTTCCGGAAAATTCATAAAATCCTTGTGATTGTGATAACGTCCGCCAGGAAGTGCATTTTCGTCGCTGTCGAGTTTCATTTTTTTTAAAATGAAATTTTTTAAATCTTCCGGCATCTCACGGTCGTAAATCAATCTCACCGGTTTCCCGACTTTTCTTTTTTTGAGGCTGCTGGTCATCTTTTCCATAAAACTTTTCGAAATATCGTCGTCGATGTCGAGTTCAGCATCGCGCGTAATTTTCAGGGTAAAAGCTTCATGAATGTCGTAATCGAAATAGAAAAAAAGTTCGTTCAGACAAAACCGGATAACATCGTCGAGGATCATCACAAATTTTCTCTTTCCGCTTTTGGGTAATACCAAAAAACGCGGTACCGACCTTCCCGGAATGCGGATAAGAGAGTAGGCAATATCTTCGGGATTCGATTTTTTCGAAAGTTTAACGGCCAGATAAACCGAACGGTCGCGCAGGTACGGAAATTTGTTTTTCCGGCTTAACATGATGGGGACCAGGTTCGGCAACACCTTGTCGTTAAAATATTTCCTGACAAAAACACTGTGGCTGTGGTTCAGGTTTTTTTCGTTAAGCAGATAAATAAAATTTTCCCGCAGTTCAGCCAAAATATCGGTAAAAATTTCCTGGACTTTGTTTTGCTGCCTGATAACGATTTCCTGGATTTTATCGTGCAGTTCCCGGGGCGTGTAGTTTCCTAACAGGTTCTCTTCGTCTTTGCCGATGTCAACCATACGGCGCACGGCCGCTACCCTGACACGAAAAAACTCGTCGAGGTTGTTCGAAAAAATACCGATAAAACGAATACGCTCAAAAAGCGGCGTGGCCGGATCTTCGGCTTCCTGCAAAACCCTTTCGTTAAACGACAGCCAACTGATTTCGCGGTTGGTGAAATGCTGATCGGAATACATATTTTACCTGTTTATCGTTTCTTCAAAACAAAATAACCTGTAAAAGCCGAATATCCGAAAAGCTTTCTGTATTTCAAAACAAAAACAGATGTTCTGCAATTATCCGCCTCCAAACTGCATCAGGTAGGCTTTGATAAACCCGTCGATTTTGCCGTCTAACACCGCGTTAACATTCCCGGTTTCGTAACCGGTACGTACATCTTTCACCAATTTATACGGCTGCAAAACATACGAGCGGATTTGCGAACCCCATTCAATTTTCCGTTTCTGCGACTCTATTTCCATGGTTTTTTCGCGGCGTTTCCGGAGTTCCATTTCGTAAAGCTGCGATTTTAACAACCGAAGCGCATTTTCCTTGTTGCCTAATTGCGAGCGGCTTTCGGTGTTTTCGATAATAATTCCCGATGGCGCATGTTTTAACCGGACGCCGGTTTCCACCTTGTTTACATTTTGTCCGCCGGCGCCGCCGCTGCGGAAAGTATCCCAGGAAATGTCGGCCGGGTTGATTTCAATTTCGATAGTGTCGTCAACCAGCGGTGCAACATACACCGAGGTAAACGAGGTCATTCGTTTGTTTTGCGCGTTAAACGGCGACAACCGCACCAGCCGGTGCACTCCGTTTTCGCTTTTCAGGTATCCGTATGCAAATTCGCCTTCGATTTCGAGCGTACAGTTTTTAATTCCCGCTTCGTCGCCCTGCTGCATGTCGGCAATTTTCAACTGATAGCCGTTTTGTTCTGCCCAGCGGGTGTACATCCGGAAAAGCATGTCGGCCCAGTCGTTACTTTCTGTACCACCTGCGCCTGCGTTGATTTTCAAAACTGCGCCCAGCCGGTCTTCTTCGTTGCGCAGCATATTTTTGGCTTCCAGTTGCTCCACCTTTTCGAGGGTTTCGGCAAACGCTGTGTCCACTTCGGCTTCGGTGGCCTCGTCTGCTTCAAAAAAATCGTAGAGTACCAGAAAATCTTCTGCCAGTTGGTTTACCTGCTGAAATCCGTCGGTCCACACCTTTATGGAGCGGATTTTTTTCATCTGGGTCTCAGCCTCTTTCGGATTGTCCCAGAATGCGGGATCCTGGGTTTTGAGTTCTTCTTCGTGAAGCTGAATTAATTTTGTATCGTAGTCAAAGATGCCTCCTCAGTGCATCCCGGCGCTCCAGTAAATCTTTGACCTGGTCTTTTAAAATCATATTTATCAAATTAGAGTAAAGTGCAAAAGTAAAAAGATTTTTGGGGTTTGCCGGAAAAAGTGATCGGTCACAGTCGCAGTCGCAGTTGACAGGGGAAGAAAATGAACGGAAAAACGAAATTAAAAACGGGAAACGAAATGCTCCGGCTTTTCTCGGTCTCGACTGCTCTTTGTATTCATTAAAGTCCTTTTTTAACGCCTAAATAATCATCAACTGATTTTACTGGTTCCTTGCATGGCAATTATATTTTACCCAAAATCTGACAATGTAACGTTCAGTTTCCCAAGCTTAATTACAGAGGTAAATGATATAAATTCAGGAGAGCCTGCCAGACTATTCGTTCGGGCGGGCCTGCCCATTCGTTGTTATTGTCTGTCCACGGTGTAATTCAGTTCAGTTACCCCGCAGGCAAA
>CAYWBV010000188.1:0-8055 GCA_964455785.1 uncultured Maribellus sp. | reverse complement strand
TACTTATATAGCAATAGGGCATCCAGGTGGAGATACAAAAATGGTTAATGTTGATTACGACAGGGCCTATGTGAATTCAAACGGAGAAGAATTTGGACTTTACTTTGATGAAGGAATTTCTGAAGGAGGTTTCTCTGGCTCTCCAATTTTTAATGATGAAGCGAAGATTGTTGGATGGCTATGTGCTGCGAGTGATTCAGCGGATTGTTTTTATGTCGGTTCTGATGTGAGTAAAAATAGAACAACATGTGGAAGATTGGATAATCTTCATTATTATTTGAGTTCCTACGTGGATCCGTTGTATTATGGAGAAGCATCGAACGCTTTACCAACTCAACCACAACCGCCAGCCCACTGTGATAACTGCATCCAGGATTACGACGAAACAGACATCGACTGTGGCGGCGCCGATTGTTACCCCTGCGGGATACTGGATGTGGTAACCTTAAAAACGCCGATGGATATACCCGGCGCGGTAAAAAGCCGTTACGAAATTTTTGCCGAGCCCGACCCCAATACCCTGCTGGCGCTGAAGGGGGACAGTTATTCGTTAGAAGCCGGTATGAACGTATATTTAAAAGGAGGTTTTGTAGTGGAAAAAGGCGCTGTATTTTATGCCGGCACCGATGCCGAACTGATGTCCGAGGCAGACAGGGGCTGCGGAAATCCTTGTATTAATTATGAACCAATATTTGTACCGAATGGAGATGGAGTTAATGATTATTTAGAAATCAGGCAGGCTTATATTGTAAAATACGACATAGAAATTTATGACGGACGATGGACTTGGAACAATTTAATATATCAAGCTTCAAATCAACCTATTTATAACAATGGATATGTAAGGATTTGGGATGGCACCGGAGCAATTCATGATTATTGTAAAATATTCCTTACATATTATGATTGTTGGGGAAATTCTCATACTATTGGGTATTCTGTTAATGTATTGGGATTAAAATCTGCTGAAATATCAGAAACTGAAAATATAACCGCTGAAGCTACCGATATTAAAACCGCAGGGGCGAAAATAAAAATTTATCCCAATCCTTTTGCTGATAAGATTACCCTGGATTATTCGGGAGATATATTTCCGCTGGAATATAAGATAACCGATTTAAGCGGGAAAGAGATCCTGCATAAAAAAACATCGGCCGGGATTGAAATTATTGATTTGAATGGCCTTGCAGCCGGGACTTATGTAGTCAGCGCAAAGGCGGGAGATTATAACCTTGTACAAAAGCTGGTTAAAAAATAAAGTTGTTCCCATTATCTGACTTAAGTTTTAACCTGTTTTATGATACCATAATCCAACGAAATATCTTCAAGGGCAAAAAGCAACCCAGCCCTTATGAAAAGAACCGGGTTGCAGCAAATTTTGTTTAACCGGGTTTGGGAAGTTCACGGCTCCCCTGCCCACAAAACGTTACAAAGGAATGAAAAATTTTATTGTTTTTGTTATGGCAACGCTGGTGTTAACCATTTTTAATGGTTGCCGGGAAGATGAACTAAACATCGGTCAATTGACTGATGTTGTACAACCACAAGAGGTGGTTAAACCCGATGTGTATGCAGAGAACGGGCATCTGGTATTTAAATCACAGGAAATCTTCGATAGTACTTTAGCAGTCGTTCAGGATATGAGTGATCTTGAACTTGCAGAGTGGGAGAATTCACTGGGTTTCATATCGGCAAACAGGTTCTACTTAAAAGCAGAGAGTGAATTTGTCACCATTAAAACAGAAGATCAGAAAAAAGAATTTAAGGCAAAGTATTCAAAGTATTTAAAAATAAACAACGAATTCAATGAAATAGATCTCAACTTCTATGCAAAATCATTGGGTAATTTACTAAACATCGAGGGGGTGGTAAAAATAGGCACTTCGCTTTATTTGTTTACCGATACCAGGGAATATGTCATTTTGGATGGAGATGAAAGTATGCTCGATAACCTTAAAAAAGACGGACTATCTTCTGAAAAATCAGGAAACAAAAATTTAGTCGTTTTTGAGCCTTTCAAAAACGATAATTTAAAATCTGCTGCCGAGAATGAATTTTTAGTCGGGGGAGAAATATATACTGATTTTCGATGGGCCAATTATTATCCTTATGAGTGGACTGCCTATAAAAGATTAAATTATACACTGGAAAGAACAATCTTCACATATGTGTATAATATCGATCCGTTTACCGGAACTGTAAATTACAAATGCGGTTATAAATTGTTTTTAAGGCTTAAACAGTATAATAATAATCATGGAACCTGGGAAAGTGATAAAATTTCATATTGGGTGAAAAATCAGTCGCTGCACTGGAACGGATTAATTGACGGTGAGGTTGTTGAAACCTATAACGGGTCGTTCCCCGATAAAAGTTTTGGCTCAACCAAAAACTCTGTATATGTTTATTATGCCGACCGTTATTTTATTACACAAAATCCAAATGTGAGTGATATGTTTATTTATGATTACACCTCTACTTTTCGTTCGAACAGGCTACATGACGATGGATGTGCCAGTTGTATATTCTGGAAAACAATAACATTTCAGGATTAAAAAAACTCTTTTGTTAACCCCGGGAAAATATTCCCGGGGTTTTCCCGTTCTCTTTTAAAATCTTAAATACCATTACCACAGATGTTGAAACCGTTCCCCATCAGGTTTTTTTTACGGATTATCCTTTTGTTATTCCCTGTTTTGACGTGCCTTTTTTCTCCGGCCCAAAAAATACAGGTAAGCGGATTTGTAAAAGACAAAGCGAGCGGAGAAGGGCTGGTTAACGCCCACGTTATCGAAGAAAATTCACACAAGGGGACAATAACCAACCCATACGGATTTTTTAGTACAACGGTAAACGGACCTGTAGTTTATATCAGGGTGTCGTATGTAGGGTACAAAAGCCGGGCATTGCGGCTGGAATGTACAAAAGATACTACTGTCACCATTTACTTGGAGAGCGGAAATGTGGTGGAGGAGGTAAAGGTTTCGGCCCGTTCGAACGAAATACATTCGTTAACCCGGACAACGGGAAATGTCTTTTTTACCGGCAAGGAACTTGAATCCATTCCCGGGTTGTTTGGCGAAAGGGATATTTTAAAAAGCCTGCAACTGATGCCGGGCATCCAGCAGGGCCGGGAGGGGACGTCTGGAGTATTTGTCAGGGGAGGTGATCCCGGTCAAAACCTTATCCTGCTCGACGGTGTCCCGGTTTATAACGTCAATCATTTGTGGGGTATCTTTTCGGTTTTTACGCCCGAAGCGGTCAAAAGTGTCGATGTATACAAGGGTGGTTTCCCCGCCCGTTATGGCGGACGGTTGTCGTCGGTAATTGATATCCGGCTGAAGGAGGGAAACCTGAACGATACCAAAACCGACATTACCATTGGTACGGTTGCGGCAAAATTTCTGATGGAGGGGCCCCTGAAAAAAGGAAAATCTTCTTACCTCCTTTCTGCCCGCAGGACATACGCCGACCTCTTATATACACCCATAAACAGGCTTTTTGTTTATGAAGATATGGGTACTACTGTTAAAACCTGGAACGGTTATTATTTTTACGACCTGAACGCCAAAGCGAATTTTGTTATCACCGGAACCGACCGGCTGTACATAAGCGCTTACCTGGGCTCTGACAAACTATATACAAAAGAAAAAACGGAAAGGACCGAAAAAGTATCCTCCGGTGGGGGAAGTTACCAGGAAAACATAAAATATACAAGCGACTTTAAAAACCGGTGGGGAAATTTTACCTCGTCGATACGGTGGAATAAAATTATAAACCCTAAATTTTTTGTTAATACAACATTCACCTGGTCAGCCTATAACTATCATTTTGGAACCGATTATACCAGTGATGAAAAATCGGTTTACGACACTGCATACCATACTTCCGGAAACTGGAATTCATCCGGAGTAGAAAACCTGGGGGCGGCTTTTGATTTCGATTATTATTCCTCGCCGGATTATTCCCTGAAATTTGGCGCAAAAGCCCTGTTAAACTATTATTTGCCCGGGAAACATCAAAGCAACTTTCGTTCGTCGGACGCAAAAGAAATACAGCAGGTGCTTTTCGGCCATAAAATAAATACCGATGAATTCTCTGTTTATGCCGAAAACCATCTCAGGATAAATAACCGGATTTCTGTAAATATGGGGTTTAACGGATTGTTTTATACCAGCAAAGGTTTTAACGGGTTATTTATTCAACCCAGACTACTCGGGAACCTGGAATTTTCTGATCGGTTGTCGTTGAAGGCAGGTTATTCGAAAATGGCCCAGCCCTTACATTTGCTGGTAAACAATTCGGCAACTTACCCTGTAGATATTTGGGTGCCTGCTGTAAAAGCCTTCAGGCCCTCCGTGTCGCACCAGGTTGAACTGGGAGCATATTATTCGTTTGCCCGGTCGTGGGAAATGAGCTCCGAACTGTACTGGAAAACCATGAACGGCGTACTGAACTACCGCAATGGCGAATCGTTTTTTCATTTAAGCGACAACTGGGAAAAAAAGGTAACCAGCGGAAAAGGATTGGGGTACGGGCTGGAAGTGTTGCTAAAAAAGAGCACGGGTAAAAGCACCGGCTGGATAGGTTATAATCTGTCGTGGGCGTTCCGGCAGTTTGAAGAACTAAACCACGGAAAGGCTTTTCCGTTCAGGTACGATACCCGGCACCGGTTAAATGTAGTATTGTCTCACCAGTTAAAAGAAAATATCGATATTTCGGTTTCGTGGGTTCTGGCAACAGGCTCTCCGGTAACCTTGTCGGAGACTGTATTTGAAGGGGAAGATTCGTACAAAAATATCAAGCTTGCAAGTACGCTGGAGGATTACCTCGGGGTGTACAACCCCACCCGCGGGCAGGGGAAAGCCATTTACTACAGCGGGATTAACAACTACCGGCTACCGGCTTATCACCGCCTCGATGCCGGCATTAACTTCAAAAAAAAGAAAAAATATGGCGAACGGATATGGAACATATCGGTTTACAACGTGTACAACCGTAACAATCCGTTTTTTATCACCTACAAAGTTCACGACGAAGCTTTTCATACTCCTGAAAGAGGAGTTGGCGAATACAAAAACTTTTCCTTTTTCGGGATATTGCCATCGGTGAGTTACAGAATAAAAATGGATTGATATGAAATACATTTCAAATAAAAAGAACCTCAACCTGATGTTGATTATTTCCGGTTTTGTTTTCATTTCCTGTTTAAGGGATTTTGATTTAACGATGCCCGAAGTAGAAAAACAGATTGCCGTAAACTGTTTTTTTACTCCCGATACCTTTTGGGAGGCCAAGGTGTATTTTACGCATCACATCGACAGCTCGGGGCAAAATGCCGGAATTGAAAATGCGGTGGTTACCATCGAAGACAGCTCGGGCAATGCCCTCGTGTTAAATTCCGCCGGAGAGGGATGGTACCGGGCAGAAGAAAGACCGGTCCAGGGCGAAACCTACCGGTTAACGGTGAATGTAGATGGGTTTAAAACGGTATCCGCCGAAAGTTATGTGCCTTATCCATCTGTAATTTCGGCGTGGGTTTTTCATCCGGGCAACAAAATCAGTTTCAAAATTACCCCGGCCAATACAAGTGAATTTTATGCCAGTTTAAGCGGAAAATATTTCGACCCAGAAACAGGATATAACATTTATTGTATCGACTCGGAAATAATAAAAAGACTGGAAGAAAACGATCGTATATCTCCGGAAGTCGCTGGTAAAATAAAGTCGTTGGAAGGGCAGACACTTTACAGTTACAACGTGGTTGAAAAAGTACAGGAACTGCTCACTGATGAAGAAAATTTCCACTACTGGCATTTTATTCAAACCGTTTTTGAAACGTATGCCGTTTGCGGGAAACTCGGTTACAGACCACGGTCGCTGGTATTTTCGGGCGGATGTACTTCTGAACAGGGTGTCTTTTATCACGCCCCGAACGATTATTCCATATTGCTGCTAAATGAAACGGGAGAGCAGAATGCCGAGATTAATTACGGCTCAAACAGCGCCTCGCGTCCGCTACTGGAACGATGGCTGGAATATACCGACCTAAGCAGCGATTATTATTTTTTTCTGAAGGATTATTCATTACAGCTCTCCAACCGGGAAGAGATAAACGCGCCCCCGGTAATTATTTACAGCAATATTAAAAATGGCGTGGGCATTTTTGCCGGATACCGGACACAGGTTTTTCCTTTGGTGGAAAACGGTGGATTTTAAAAAAAATCTTCCCTTCTTTCCCGGAGGCGGGGGATTCAATAACCGTTCACAGATTTATTAATTTTTAAAAACTAACAACATGGAAAACAGAATTAATGTTTCCCTGACCCAGGACGACCTGGGCCAGATTCTTGCAGGGATTTCCGCGTTGAGATCCCTCATGCCATTCCTGATTAAACTATCCGACGCCGATCGGAAAGCTCTCCAGATGATGGACGATGGCCGCAAGCCATTTACCGAAAAAGCGTATGATCTTGCCTCGCGCAACGACGTTATCAATCCCGGCAGGGAATTGTCAGAAGCAGGCCTTGCCGACCTCACCCTCTTCCAGGGCCTCTCGGCTATCGAAAACGAGTTGCTGCAACTGGTCGAAGGAGTACACGACACCCGGTAGCTTGCCGGCGCCGAAACATTTGAAATTGCCCGCTTTATTTATATGAAAGCCAAAATGGCCGAAAGGATGAAAGTGCCGGGTATGACAACCATTGTTGAAGAGTTGGGGAAACTGTACCGGCAAACACCGGCGGCCCAGCCCGATACGCCGCCCGCACCGTAAGAAGCGTAATGTAAATCCGGCTGCTCCGGGAGGCAGCCGGGTTTTACCGTTCTTTTTCTGTACTGACACCGACGTGTATAAGGTTTTCCACCCCGAGGGGAGCGGCAACGCACCCCGGAGAAAGGTTAACACACCCCGGCGGTGCGATGATGAACCGCCACGGTACGATAACACACCAAACGGGTGCAGTAACGTACCGCTGCGGTGCGTTTGTTTATCGCCACAGTGCGATAACGTACCCAACAGGTGCAGCAACGCACCGCCGCGGTGCGAATTTACACCGCCGGGGTGCATGAACCTTCCGGAACGGTGTAAATACGATGTACAACAAAATTCCCAACATGGTGGAAGACGGAAGCCAGAAGACGGAGAGACGCACACGTTTTCCGCTGCGCCCTTGCCAACTGAAAGATTACCTTTTCTGATTTTTTCTGAAAGCCTGCAGCTTACGACTCGTAGCTCGTAGCCCGTAGCCCGCAACTATCGGCAGTTTACTTCTTCCTTACTATCCGCGTGATTTCAGAAACCTCGACAAACGAAAAGATAAAATAAACGAGCGCGAGGCAAACCACAAAAACCAGTGCATTCTCCTTGTCGTTGGCGATATAAACCACGGCAAAAACCGAATAAACCATCAGTTTAAAAAAGGTAACGAGCATGTTGGTGCGGGCAAACCGGCCCATGTCTTTTTGAATCAGTTTTAACTGCCAGGCATGAACAAGGAGGGTGATTACGAGGAAAAACAACAGCATCCAGGGCAGCACCGGCAAATAATATCCGGGCAGGAACAGCGAAAAAACCAGCCAGCCAGCAACAGCCAGGGCCACGGAAACGCCTGCTAATTTTGCGATAAACGATTTCATATCAATCTTATTATTTCCTTTTTAAAAGGTTCCTCACCCCGTACAACACTGCCACCACCACCGAAAAAACCATCGCCCCCAGCGTAAAGGCTTTAAATTCGTTTTCCATCCACTGGTCGGTTTTGTAGCCTAAAAATGTAAACAGCGCGATAATCGCCATCATTTCGAACCCGAGGCTGGAATAACGGATAAAGTTATCGAACCCCTTTTTTCTATTGGATTTTTGCCGGTTCATTTTTTGGTTTTGAACCGCCCATTGTGCAGGTGCCCGTAAATACCGACCCGGGTTCGACCGAAAGTTTACCGGCAATAATATCGCCGAAAATCTGTGCCGACGATTTCATGGTCAGCAGTTCAGAAACTGTAATTTTTCCTTTGATATACCCCGAAACTTCGATGTTGCTGCAGTTTACCTGC
>CAYWBV010000187.1:0-8057 GCA_964455785.1 uncultured Maribellus sp. | reverse complement strand
TGCCTTCCGACCCTGGGGGGGTTCAGCAGGAGCTGGTCGCACAGGACTTACCCGGCTGCAAAAGTAGAAATTTTTGGATTACCACCAAATAAATAATACACTTCGCGTAATTTAAAAAAGGGAGAGGTTACCAATGTCATAAAAAATGAAATCAACTTTTTTGTAACTTTCACGACGTTATAAATTGCCACACCCTGAAATGGGAAACGGTTAAAAATAAACTTATATTTGTCGAACCTTAACAAAAAAAACTATTATGGAACAAAAGTCTGCTTCAGTTTGGAAATCATCCATTATGTCAGGGATTTATCTCGGGATTGCTTTTATTCTTCTTTCGGTTGCTTTTTATGTTACCGGGAATCCTTTTTCTAAAGTGTCTCAATGGATAATGTATGTGCTTATGGTGGTGGGGATAATTTTGGCACAAATCAGTTACCGAAAAAGCCTGGGAGGAGAGATGAGTTACGGGCAAGCGCTGGGTGTTGGTGTTTTAACCCTGGTTTTTGCATCGGTAGTTTCGGGTATATACACGTTTCTTTTGTACGAAGTGATCGATCCTTCGCTGCAGGAACAAATGAGGTTATTTACCGAGGAACAGATTATTAAACAGGGCAAAGTTCCCGAAGAACAGGTTGAAATGGCGGTTGAGATGGCAGCCAAGTTTCAAACGCCGGTAATGATGGTGGTAATGGGAATTGCAGGAGGAGCATTTATCGGCCTGATCATATCGTTAATAACGGCAATTTTCACCCAGAAAAAACCAAAGGAAGATTTTTCTGAATAAAAATCAATCGAATTATACATGGATATTTCCGTAGTTGTACCCCTTTTTAATGAAGAAGAGTCGTTGCCGGAGTTAACCGGGTGGATAAAAAATGTGATGGATGCCAACCGCTTTTCGTACGAAATTGTGCTGATTGACGACGGGAGCAACGACAATTCGTGGCAGGTGGTTGAAAAACTTCAGGCCCAAAACCCAAATATCAGGGGTATTAAGTTCAGGCGCAACTATGGAAAATCGGCGGCCCTTTATTGCGGTTTCGATGTGGTACGCGGCGATGTGGTGATTACCATGGATGCCGACCTTCAGGATAGTCCCGACGAAATACCGGAATTGTACCGGATGATAAAACAAGATGGTTTTGATCTCGTTTCGGGGTGGAAGAAAAAACGGCTCGACCCGGTATTGAGCAAAAATATTCCCAGCAAAATTTATAACTGGACCGTACGCCGGATGACCGGGATTAAACTTCACGACATGAATTGCGGTCTGAAAGCCTATAAAAACAAGGTAGTTAAAAGCATCGAAGTGTATGGCGAGATGCACCGCTACATCCCGGTGCTGGCCAAATGGGCGGGGTACAAAAAAATAGGAGAAAAAGTAGTCCGGCACAGTGAACGGAAATACGGGGTAACCAAATTCGGCCTCGAACGTTTTATCCGCGGGCCGCTCGATTTACTTTCGGTGATGTTTATCTCCCGATTTGTTAAACGGCCGATGCATTTTTTCGGGATACTCGGAATTTTGATGATATTTATCGGACTGGCGGCGGCAACTTACCTCGGAGTACAAAAAATAATAGCGCTAAATCATGGAATTACCGGAAATCTGATTACCGACAGTCCTTATTTTTATATTTCCCTAACTTCGGTGATTATTGGGGCGCAGTTTTTCCTCGCCGGCTTTCTGGGCGAACTGGTTTCGCGCAGCTCCAGCGACCGAAATAAATATCAAATCGACAAAAAAACTTTTGACTAACTATTTTTTACTCATTCGAATGGCTGAAAAGGAGATTCAATTCCGCAAAAAAAGAGAACTTGGCGATATTATATCCGATTCGTTTGAATTTATCAAACAGGAACGAAAACCGTTGTTAAAATTATTGTTTGTTTATGTTATTCCGTTTGTTGTACTGTATGCTATTGTGCAGGTTTTGGTTCAGATAAAAATAATGGGCAGCGTAGATTTAACCAATCCCGAAGACGTTCTTTCGAAACTAGGCCCCATTTATTTCAACCTTTTTCTTTCCATGCTTTTTGGCTTGTTTGTACAGTCGCTGCTGTGCGGCGCCTTTTATTCGTACATCGAAATCTATGTCAGGAAGGGGAAAAATAATTTTGATTTAAACGAAATCACACCCTTACTTTTTAGTAACAGTTTACTGGCGCTCGGTGCAAATTTTGTTTTATTCATCATTATCATGGCCGGGATTGTCATGTGTATTTTGCCGGGTTTGTATTTTGCCAATACTTTTTCGCTGGTGCTGATGATGGTAATTTTTGAGAAAAAAGGGTTGGGAAATGCACTTTCCCGTTCCTGGGCGCTGGTCAATTCGCAATGGTGGAATACTCTCCTGATTAATATTTTGGGTGTGCTGATTATTATGGCGTTCGGTTTCGTTTTGTCAATCCCGTCGATGATTGCAGGTGTCAGCACTTCGTTTTTCAGTTTAAAGGAGACCGGCACACTAAATTATCCGGATTGGTACTGGGTTTTGATGGGGATTTCAACCGTAATAACCTCAATACTTTATATTGTTCCTTATACTTTTCTGGCTTTCCAGTATTTTAATCTCGATGAATGGACCAGCCCTGCTCAACAACCGCCGGTTCAAAATTCGTTAAACAGTTAGTCAGAAAAGGAATTTTTCATTTGCGGTTAATTCATTTTTTGCGGTATTAAATTCGGCAATCAGCTTTTGCATTATTTGGTGAACAGGAAGAATTTTATTGATCTGAGCGGAAACCTGACCGATTTCCAGTTCGCCGTTTTCGAGGTCGCCTTCAAAAATTCCTTTTTTTGCACGGCCTTTTCCAAGAAGCAATTTTAATTTCTCCGCCGGTTCGCCGCTCTTTTCCGCATGATCTACCTCTTCAAAAAAGCGATTTTTGATTAATCGTACAGGGGCCAGTTGTTTCAACGCCAGCATGGTTCCGCCTTCGCCAAGCGAGGTGACCATATTTTTAAATTCAGGGTGCGCCGATGACTCCTCTGAAATGGCAAAACGCGAACCGATCTGAACGCCGTCGGCCCCCAATATCATGGTTGCCAGCATGGTTTCTCCCGAGGCAATACCACCGGCAGCCAGCAGCGGCAACCCTGTAGTTTTTCGTACCGAGGGGATGAGTGCCAGTGTAGTGGTTTCTTCGCGTCCGTTATGGCCGCCAGCTTCAAAACCTTCAGCAACAATGGCATCGACACCTGCCTGTTCACTTTTTTGGGCAAAAACCGAACTGGATACCACGTGCGCCACTTTTATTCCGTTCTTCTTTAGCCAGCTGGTCCATTTATTTGGGCTTCCTGCCGAGGTAAATACAATTGGCACTTCGTTCCGGGCAATAACTTCCATAATCTTTTCAATCTCGGGATAAAGCAGGGGAACGTTTACTCCAAAAGGATTTAGGGTTGCCTGTTTTGTTTTTTTGATATGTTCATCCAAAACTTCGGGATGCATCGAACCAGCGCCGATCAGTCCGAGACCACCCGAATTGCTCACGGCAGACGCCAGTTTCCATCCCGAGCACCAAACCATTCCGCCCTGAACTACAGGATATTGGATTTTAAATAATTCGCAAATTCTGTTCATCGTGATAATTTTTTAAATGGATTTGCTGAGGGATAGCCTTTTTTTTATTCCGAAAACATAATATTTTCTTCCAGAAGTTCAGTGAGTTGTTCTTTCGATAACCGGCGTTTGATAACTCCTTCCTTTACAAAAGCAATGGTCCCTCTCTCTTCCGATACGATAATAGTGATCGCGTCGGTGGTTTCGGTAATCCCCACAGCCGCTCGGTGGCGCAGACCAAGGGTTTTGTCCAGCTCTTTTTGGGTTAAAGGAAGGATACAACCGGCAGCGGCTATTTTATTTCCTTTAATAACGATAGCGCCATCGTGTAACGGAGTATTTTTAAAAAAAATGGTGCGGATTAGCGATGATGATATTTTGGCATTGAGTTTTTCGCCGGTGTTAATTTGTTCGTTTAATTCCGAGTCGCCGGCAATCACAATTAACGCACCGGTTTTTGATTTTGACATTGAAACACAGGCATCAACCAGACTGTCGATTTGTTCTCGGTTAATGGATTTTTCTTTCCCGGTTCCGAACAATTTATCGAGCCCCAAAACCCGGTTCACATTATAATTGGTTCCGATAAAAACCAGGAATTTTCTGATTTCAGGATGAAAAACAATAATCAGCGCCAGCACCCCGACCTCGATAAACTGACCCATAATAGACCCCAGCAGTTCCATATTTACCACTCTTACCACCAGCCAGAGCAGATAAAGTGAAAACATGCCGATAACAATATTGAAGGCCACCGTCCCTTTGATTAAACGGTAAACCTGGTACAACAACAAGGCCACCAGGAATATGTCGAGAATATCGAGGAACCGGACGGTAATAAATGCCATTATTATTTTAATGTTGCTTTAATTTCACAAAAGATTTTAACGGATTCCACCGCCTCTTTTACATCGTGAACACGAAGAATATCGGCGCCACCGAGTAAAGCCATGGTATTGGCAACCGTTGTCCCGTTCAACGCTTCGTCAGGATTGACTTCCAAAGCTTTCCAGATCATCGATTTTCGGCTCAACCCTGCCATAACGGGAAGCTGAAAAACCTTAAACGAATCGAGCCTGTTCAACAGTTCAAAGTTGTGTTCAAGCGTTTTTCCGAAACCAAATCCGGGATCAAGAATAATATCGGTGACCCCCAGCTTGGTCAGCCGTTTTACTTTTTCGCTGAAATAGGTGGAAATATCTTTGATAATATCGTCGTACTGTGGATTTTCCTGCATAGTATGAGGGTTTCCCAGTATGTGCGAAAGAATGTAAGGAACTTTCAGTTTTCCAATGGTTTCGAACATTTTCGAATCGAGTGTTCCTCCGGAAATGTCGTTGACGATTATCGGCCCTATTTCGTCGATTACCCGGACGGCTACCCACGAACGGAATGTATCGATGGAAATCGGAATTTTCGGGAAATTTTTACGAATAGACTGAACGGCTGGCAATAACCTTCCCAACTCAATTTTGGTGGAAGCCATTTGTGCTCCGGGTTTAGTTGAAACCGCTCCAATATCGAGAATGGAAACTCCGTGGGCAACCATTTTTTCAACGGCGGAAAGCATCACTTTTTCGTCCTGCATTTTTCCCCCATCGTAAAATGAATCGGGTGTAACATTTACGACTCCCATAACCACAGGTATAGTAAAATCGATAAGTTCACCCCCCAGGTTTATCGAATTTTTGCGTTTGAGAAATTTCCCCTCCGACTGGGTAATCAACATGGGTCCTATTCTTTTATGGTTTAACAAATTGTTAACTACAAATGTATAACAAAACCGGCCATTTTCTCCAAATTTTAATAATTTTATGCCTCTTAATAACAACAAATGGAAAAAACAAATCAGCAATACGACCAGGTAATATCGATTTGCAGAACTATTTTTCTGAAAAAAATGAGTGACTACGGAACTGCCTGGCGTATCCTGCGCCCGATTTCGCTTACCGACCAGATTTATATTAAGGCTCAGCGTATCAGAAGTATTGAAGAGAAAGGGGTGACAAAAGTAGATGAAGGTGTCCGTCCTGAGTTTATCGGGATAGTCAATTACGCTATCATGGGGTTAATTCAGCTCGAATTGGGGGCTTCCGACGAAGAAATGGCCCCGGATGATACCGTTGCCCTCTACGATCGGTATTTTGGCGCTGCAAAAACACTAATGCAAGCCAAAAATCACGATTACGGAGAAGCCTGGCGAAATATGCGGATTAGTTCATACACCGATTTAATTTTAATGAAGCTGAAACGTACGAAACAAATTGAAGACAACCAGGGCAAAACCCTGATTTCGGAAGGTATTGATGCCAACTATCTCGATATAGTTAATTATGCGGTTTTTGCGCTCATTAAAATCGAATGTGAAAACAACGTTTAAACAAAAGTTATGAAGTTTATAAAACATATCTCCCGGATTTTGGTGGGGATAACATTTATTTTTTCGGGGTTTGTAAAAGGAATCGACCCGTGGGGATCGGCCTATAAATTTACAGATTATTTTACTGCAATGGGGCTCGAATGGTTGGTTTGGGCTGCATTTCCACTGGGTGTTTTGCTCGCTTTTGCCGAGTTTACTATTGGTGTTGCATTGTTGTTTAACCTTTTTCTCAGGTTTTTTTCGTGGCTGGCGTTGCTTTTTATGGCATTCTTCCTGCCACTGACCCTATGGATTGCAGTAAAAAATCCAGTTACCGATTGTGGTTGTTTTGGCGATGCGCTGGTAATTTCCAACTGGGAAACTTTTTATAAAAATGTCGTTCTGATTATTTTGACCATTATCGTTTTTATTTTCAAGAAAGATGTGGGGCCGGTTGCCGGGAAAAAGCTTTCCTTTATTTCCGGAGGAGGGTTTGTGGTACTCTATATCATCCTTGTTGTCTATTCCTTCAACCATCTTCCAATCCTCGATTTCAGGCCATATAAAGTGGGCGTGAATATTCCCGATGCCATGAAAATACCTGAAGGGGCCCAACAGGAAGTTTACGAGAACATCTTCTACTATAAAAATAAATCTACCGGTGAAGTTGAAAAATTTACCGAAGAAAACTATCCCTGGCAGGACACGGTTAACTGGGCCTTCGACAATATGGAATCGATTATGGTCGAAAAAGGTTACGAACCGCCAATCCATGATTTTACCGCAGAATCAGAAGATGGAGAAAATGTACTCGACTTTTTTGTTTATGACGAAAGCTATGTTTTTATGTTGGTAGCCTACGATTTGTTTAAAAGCAGCCGCGAGCCACAGGAAAAGATTAATACACTGGCCAACTGGGCCATACAAAATAATTTGTCGTTTGTTTGCTTAACATCGACGTTACAGGACGAAGCGAGGGAAATTGCGGCAGAAACCGGCGCTCCATACGAATTTTTTAACTGCGATGAGATTACGCTGAAAACGATTATCAGGTCAAACCCGGGGTTGGTAGTTATAAAAAGTGGGACAATTGTAGCAAAGTACCATTATAACGATATTCCCGCACCGGAAGAGTTTGAGAAGGAATTCATGAATAAATAGTTAATTGTGAAAACATTCCAGCCGACAATTCCGTGAATCCCTGTGAAGCTTATATTTTTGTGTGCAAATTTTTAAAACCTTATTAACTAAATATCAGAAAGATGAGAAAGAAAATAGTTGCTGGGAACTGGAAATGTAATACCAATCTCCAGGAAGGTGTTGAACTGGCCAAAAATGTTGACAATTTGGTGGCTTTGCAAGGAGCAAAAGACGTGGTTGTTGTGTTGGGAACTCCGTTTACACACATTGTCAAAGTTGTGGAAACAGTTGACAGCAAGCGGATTGGCGTTGCTGCCCAAAACTGTGCTGCCGAAGCAAAAGGCGCTTTTACAGGCGAAGTTTCAGCAGCGATGATAAAATCTACCGGCGCCGGATATGTTATTTTAGGTCATTCCGAACGTCGCGAATATTACGGCGAAACCAGTACAACCCTGAATAAAAAACTCGCGTTGGCGCTCGAAAATGGTCTGACTCCGATCTACTGCTGTGGCGAACCGTTGGAAATAAGAGAAGCGGGAACTGAGAATGAATTTGTGAAAAGACAGTTGGACGAAACTATTTTTAACCTCTCAGGCGAAGATTTCAAAAAAATCATTATTGCATATGAACCGATTTGGGCCATCGGTACTGGTAAAACAGCAAGCTCAGCGCAGGCGCAGGAGATTCATGCTTACATTCGCTCGATAGTTGCCGAAAAGTTTGGCGACGAAATTGCGCAGGGGGTTTCCATCCTTTACGGAGGAAGCTGCAATGCGAAAAATGCAAAAGAGCTGTTTGCCAACCCCGATGTTGACGGAGGTTTAATTGGAGGCGCTTCTTTAAAAGCAGAAGACTTTATTCAGATTATCAACGGATTTTAATATAAGATTCGAACAGAATACAAAAAGAGGTTGTCCAAAAAACCAGGACAGCCTTTTTTTTGACCTGTATCTTGTTTTGCAGAAGCAAAAAATATCTGCCCCGCGGGGGTG
>CAYWBV010000186.1:0-8058 GCA_964455785.1 uncultured Maribellus sp. | reverse complement strand
TTTATAAAGTAGTCCGGTTAAGCTTCTATCATTTTTTTGTATTCTTCTGCCGACAAAAGTTCATCAAGTTCCGAAGAATCCCCCATTTTTACCTTAATCATCCAACCTGCATTGTAAGGATCTTTATTTACCAGTTCCGGCTCGTCGGCCAGCGCTTCGTTCACTTCCAATACTTCGCCCCCGACCGGCATAAACAGATCGGAAACCGTTTTTACAGCCTCCACCGTACCAAAAGTTTCGCCCTTTCCAAGGTCCTCTCCCACGGTTTCAATTTCAACAAAAACAACATCGCCCAACTCGCCCTGGGCAAAATCGGTAATACCGACAACAGCTTTATCGCCTTCAACGCGAACCCATTCATGGTCTTGCGTATATTTTAAATCAGCAGGTATTTTCATCATGGATAATTTTTAAGTTTTGCCAAATTTAATACATTTTGATGAAAGAAACGGCTTTAATAAAAAAGCATTTCACTGATTTATATCTCCTTTTTTTGAAGATGTAAAAATTAATCTTTCACATTTTGTAATATTGCAAAAACACTTTTACTATGTTTTCTGAAAAAATAACATCGTTAAAAGCGCTGGAAATATCAGCAGGAAGACTTATCGACCAGTTTCCCGGAGATCGCGTTTTTGCCTTTTACGGAAAAATGGGAGCGGGGAAAACCACATTTATACAGGCTCTTTGCCGGGTTATTGGCAGTGGCGACAATGTTACCAGCCCCACTTTCGCATTGATCAACGAATATAAAACACAAGACGATGCGTCAATTTTTCACTTCGATTTTTACCGGATAAAAAACATTGAAGAGGCATTCGATTTGGGTTACGAAGATTATTTCTACAGCGGCAATTACTGTTTTATCGAATGGCCCGAAAAAATAGAAACACTCCTTCCGCAAAATTTTGTCGAGGTAAAAATTGATGTTGTTGAAAATGAAACAAGGATAATTTCAGCAAAGGCAATCTGAAATTTTAACGACAAACGGTTTTATAAACGGGAAAAACGACATTTTGAAAATTGCGCTTTTGGACGTAACTTGTTGCGCCTTTTTAAAGTTAGAATTGTAGCCGGAAAAGACCATTCAAAAATGACAACAGGAGAAAAATCAAAAGTAAAAAGTTGGGTTTCGAAAACCATGCTTCTGCCAAAAGAGGAGATGCTGGAAGTAATTAAAAGGGGGCAGAAAATTAAGATCGGCATTCCGTGCGATTTCTCCAAAGTAGAGTACCGGGTGCCGCTTACGCCGCAGGCGGTTGACCTTTTGGTTTCATATGGGCACGAAATACTGATTGAAACCAATGCCGGAAAATCAGCCAGCTATAGCGACAAACAATACCGCGAAGCCGGGGCTACCATTGTCGGTAAAAAAGAGGAAACATTTCAGTGTGATATTATTTTGCGCCTTTCGCCATTCGACAGGGAAGAAATTGAAATGCTGCGTGGGAATCAGGTTATCCTTTCGAGTATGCAGATTTATGCGTACGACAACGAGTCGCTTCAAAAAATGATGCAAAAAAAAGTGACTTGTATTGCTTTCGAATATCTCGAAAACGAAGATGGTTTTTTGCCTTTCGTCCACCAGATGAGCCAGATTGCCGGGGTAACTTCCATTACTGTTGCCAGTGAATACCTGAGTAATGCCCGCAACGGAAAAGGCGTGCTTTTTGGCGAAGTTACCGGCGTTACACCCGCAGAACTGGTTATTATCGGGACCAGCACAGCCGCAGAATATGCCGCGCGGGCTGCCATCGGGCTGGGTATTCTGGTTAAAGTTTTCGACACATCGGTTTATGAATTGAGCCTGTTGGAAGGAAAACTGGGCCGTCGGATTTTTACTTCTGTGTTTTATCCGAAAGTTTTGAAAAAGGCGCTGGTTTCGGCCGATGCTGTTATTGGCGCCATGTCGTTTAACGCCACTCCCAAGTTTAAAGTCTCGGAAGAGCTGGTCAAACAAATGAAGGAAGGCTCAGTAATTATCGACCTGAATGCCAGCCAGGGAGGTTGTTTTGAAACCTCGCGATGTACCGATCTGATTAATCCGACATACGTAAAACATGGTGTTGTTCATTACTGCGTACCCAATTCTCCGGCTATGGTAGCGCGCACAGCTTCCATTTCGATGAGCAATATTTTGATACCGATTTTACTGGCGATTGGCGATAATGGCGGTGTTGACAGCTACATCAAAAACTCGAAGGGATTCAGGAAAGGAGTATATATTTATCACGGAATCCTGACTAACCGGGAAATCGGCTTTTATTTTAATCTGCCATCACAGGATATCAATTTGTTGCTGGCAGCTTTTTAAAATTTCACAAGAATAAACATCGATATTCCGGCTACTTTTACTTCACCCGAAATGGTACTGCCAATCCCTTTTTCATCGATTTCATTTCCATCGGCAATTAACCTGAAATTTCCTTCCGGAAGAGGAATTACAATTTCACTGTGGTTAGCATTAAAAATCAAAAGAATTCTCTCCCACAAATCGCCAACAGCATCACCCTCGATACAATACGAAACCACGCCTATTTTATATTCAGTACAAAAACTCAGGTGTTCCCGAATCAGATCCGCCTTTGGAATACGAAAGGCAGGATGGATTTTTCGCAGCAGAATGAGCTTTCTGTAATATTCGAAAACATCGAAAAAGTCGGTTTTGCGATCCCAGTCGATCTGATTTACCGAATTGGGCGATTTATAGGAATTCCCGTCCCCGCCTTTGGTACGGCAGAATTCGACCCCGGAATGCAAAAAAGGGACACCCTGCGAGGTTAGAACCAGCGCCCCGGCCAGTTTTGTCATTTTACGCAACTCATCGTCGGTCGCTTTGGGGCAGCTCATTCTTAATTTGTCCCAAAGCGTATAATTATCGTGGCACGAAACGTAGTTGATACACTGTCCCGGCTCTCCGGCCCAGGGATTTTTCGAGGTTTCAACATAATCATACACAATTTGCGGATGAAAAACAGCCCCCACAATCCCAAATTTTACAGCTTCTTCCCGAAGTTCGAGGCCGCTAACAAATCCTTTACTTTTTTTATTGCCGTGGTTTCCTTTCAGCGCATCGCGGAAATCGTCGTTAAACCCGGCAATCCCGGTCAATTGCGACAAATTGTGTTTGACCGCCCGGTTTTGCTCCGGCATGGGACTTTGGTCGGCTGCCCAACCTTCGCCATATAAAAGAATGTTTGGATTCAGTTTTTTCAATTCCGACTGAATACTTTTTATGGTTTCCAGATCATAAATTCCCATCAGGTCGAACCGAAACCCGTCAAGATGAAACTCCTGCTGCCAGTATTTTAATGAATCTACAATATATTTCCTAACCATAACACGTTCGGTGGCCATTTCATTGCCGCAACCCGAAGCATTGGCAAACGTTCCGTCGGGTTTTTGCCGGTAAAAATAACCAGGCACGGTTTGGTTAAAAACCGATTCTTTGGCGAAATAGGTATGATTATAAACGACATCGATAATAACACCAATCCCAACCAAATGAAGCGCCTGTACCAGTTTTTTAAATTCCTTTATCCGCACCGTTCCATCTGCTGGATTGGTTGAATAAGAACCTTCAACAGCGTTAAAGTGAAGCGGGTCGTACCCCCAGTTGTATTTTTCTTCCGGCTTTTCCTCGTCAACCGTATAAAAATCATTGACTGGCAAAAGATGGACATGTGTGATGCCCAACTCCTTTAGGTGCGCCAAACCCGTAAAAGCCCCTCTTGACGATTGGGTATTTTCCTCCGTAAATCCAAGAAATTTCCCCTTGTTTTCAATTCCTGAATTTCCGGCAATGGTAAAATCGCGGACATGCGATTCATAAATAACAGCGTCCGTTGGATTTTCAATGGCTAAATATTTATCTTTCTCCCAATCTTTTGGGTTGGTTTTTAGCGGGTTGAAAATCATTCCCCTTTTCCCGTTTACCCCTACGCACCGGGCATAAATATCGGGGATTTCAGCCAGCCATTCTCCGTCATTTATTTTGAAAGTATAAAATTTACCTTCGTAATCTCCAAACAGAATGGTTGACCAAGTTCCGTTTCCGGCAGCCTGTAATTGTGTTTTATGAAACGTTTCACTGTTCGAACCATCTTTAAAAAGACGAAGTTCGACCACTTTTGCTGTGGGCGCCCAGATTTTTATCAACGTTTTTTCAGGCGTCCAGAAAACGCCAAGATCGCTGCCCTCATACACCGGGTAGGTCGAAAAATCGATATGGTTAAATCGCCAGTCGCGCATTAGTATTTAAATAATGTTTTTCGTAAAAAGACAGATGTACTTCCCAATTTTCTCCCTTTCACGTCGAAAACAATAACTTTTGTTTTTGGAAATTTTTTCAGGCTTTTATCGTGTGTATAAAACCGGTTCAGATCGATGGGCAGAGTATGGGTTTTTCCCCTTTCAAGGTAAAGCGGATAAAACGAATAATTGTCAAATCCTTTTAACCTGAACTTTCGTTTTATCCAGAAATTATCGAAAACCAGTAACGGACGATCCAGATCAATGTCTGAACTACCTGTATTTTTTATTTTCAGTTGCAGGTTGTCGGGGTAATATACCCGGTCTTTTCCCAATTCAACATTTACCCTTTTTACCCGGAAAAATGATCTTAAGTTGAACCTGCTGCTTTTGCCACTCTGCTTGCCTAAAACGGACAAAAATACAATTAACGCCAGAATGATGAGCAGCACATAAACGAGTTTGTCGCCATCGGGTCCTATTTCATTCTGGGCAAAAAGACTGAGATAAAAGAAGTTATATAGTATCAACAGAAATCCTCGTTTCATTCAATGTTCTTTGCGGCAAAAATACAAGAAAATACCCCTCCGGCAACATGAATTTCAACTTGCTGAAACATTAACTATATTTTATCCATAATTCCCTACAGATATATTCTTTAGCAGATATCACGCTAACTTATTCCCCTTTGTTGTAATTTGCACCCATGATAAACAAAAATATTACGTTATTAGCAAGACAGAAGGTTAACAAACTTTTAAATACCTAATCCATGGAATTAATTTATCTGTACATAAAAGATGATGGAAAAAGCATAAAAAATTGCGAATTCAATTTTTCTTCCAAATATCGTTTTCATTTTGATACAGAGAAAAATTATATTGAATATAGGGCTCTTGAAAACTTTGTACCCAACTTTTGGGAAGCAGAGAATATTACAAATATTACTGCAATTATTGGTAAAAATGGAAGTGGTAAAAGTAATTTAATTGAATACTTTATACGTTTTTGCGCCAGTTCATCAGGAGTTGGAGAGTTTAATAAAGGGGTTATCTTTATTTATGGTAAAGATAATTCTCTATACACAAACAGACCAGACTTAAAATCAAATTATCAATTTCTCAAAAAACATTATATACAATATCCGTTAAATGAATTCAATGGAAATGTAGAAACTAAAATAATTTACTATTCTCCTTACAACGAAAAGTTCATTTCAAAAGGCATTCAAAATTCTCTTTTTGATGACATCTCTAATAATGGTTTCCTTAAAAGTAATTTTCTAAAACAAGCAGAAAAAGTAAAGGAAAAAGCTGATATTGAATATCTGCAAATGATCGATACATTAAGACATTTGTGGTTCTTTAAATTTTTAAAAACAACCGTAAATTCTTTTGATGTAAAAATTCCGAATTCTCTGAGTTTTCAGATTGCAGCTGAGAATAATAAACAAGATTTCCTTTTTACAAGTTATCAAAACCTATTTAACAGCAATGAATCACTAAGTTTTAAGCAACAAATACAAAATAGACTGCTAAATCAAATATTCTCAGATAACATTGAAAACAAAATTAAGAACATTGATGAAAAGAACTATCAAAATTTTGATGAGTTTATAGAAAATTACGATGCAGGTTTTTTTTATAGAGAGCTAATGAATTTAGACGAAAAAGGGAAAGTCTTTTACAAGAAACCACCCTATCCGTTAGGTACATATAATTCTTATTTTGAATTCAATATAAAAACAGATGATTTAAATGACGAGCTAATGAAGGGCTTATATAAGTATCACTATGAATCTGAAACCGCTTACGAAATAGTTACGATAAGTAACCATTACAACTTTAAAAATAAAATCTCATGGGAATGGTGTGGAATTTCTTCAGGAGAACTTTCGAATTTAAATCTTTACAGCAGAGTTCTTGAATCTGTGGAAATAAGTAATGTTACAAAACGTAATAAGAATATTATACTTCTTTTAGATGAAGCAGAAACAGGCTTACACCCTGAATGGCAGAGAAGATTTTTAAAGGGAATGATTGTATTTGTTAAAGAAGTATTAAAAAAATACAAAGTACAAATTATAATGGCCTCTCATTCGCCAATATTAATATCAGACTTCCCGTCAAATAATATTATTTTTTTAGACAAAGATAATGTATCTGGAAATTGTAAGGTTGTAGAATCAATAAGTAGGGAAAATACATTTGCTGCCAATATTCATTCTCTTTATAAAAATAGCTTTTTTCTTGATGAGGTTCCTATTGGGGAATTTGCGAAAGATAAAATCAAGGGTATTTTAACGTCCTTAGAAAAAGGAGAAATAATAACAGAACTTTATGACCAGATTCAATTAATAGGTGAACCATTGATAAGAACTCCTTTGTTGGAAAAATACTATGAATTATCAAATACCGAAAGACTTATTTTATTCCACCAAAAAGAAATAGACAGGCTTAAACAAAAGAAAAATGATTAAAATCAATAACGAAAATATTGAACAAATTGCAATTGAATTCACAAATTTGTTATGGGAGAAAATTAAAAAGAATTTACTGCAAAAATCGAAATTTAGAAATGAAAATAGCTTGCTAAGTCGAATTCAAGAAATTTATATAACTAAACCAACAGAATTAAAAGAAAAAAATAAAGCGTTTGATAATTTCATTCAATCAAATAATTATAAAAGGGATGAAATAATAAAAATATTCTTCGATTATGATAAAATTATTAATTGGCATGTTCAAAAAAAATCTTTGGGATATTGGTTAGCTGATAAACTAAGTGTAAATACTTGTCCATACTGTAATCGTCAATATACTTTTACAATAAGCAATAAAAAGGAGAAAAAGAATATCAGACCACAATTTGACCATTTCTATCCGAAATCAACATATAAATATTTGAGCTTATCCTTTTATAATTTAATTCCATGTTGCCCAACCTGCAATCACATAAAGAAAAAAACTGAGGTGGAAATAAATCCGTATAATGATTCATTTGGCGATAAATGTCGGTTCAAAATTACCAATTTCGTTGAACACAATATTTCTGATGCTGAGTTTCAATTAGGATTTACTTCTGAGAATGACAACATCAATACCTTTGCTTTAAAAGACCTATACAGTAAGCACCGAGATTATATCTCAGAAATTGTTTGGAAAGCTAAACATTATAATGAAGGATATTATGATAGCTTAGAAAAAACATTTTCAAATCTTAAGTTATCAAAAACTGAAATGCATTTATTGATTTTTGGACAATACATTGAAACATCAAAACAAAAAGACAGACCATTATCTAAACTTACTAATGATTTAATAAAACAATGTTTAATAAAAAAGAAATAAAACATTGAAAAAACTAAAGCACTGTTGGTAAATTAAGGAGATTACCCCTTGAAGAATCTTTCAAACGGCGCGATCCCTCGCTCGCGCCGTTTCTTAATCGATATGTAATTTATTGGGACAGGCACGAATTAAAAATTTACACCAGCTTCAGAGATATCCACAATGTAGCACCATCAAATGTTTATAGAAAACAAAGAAAAACATGCGACTCGGTCGGAGTCAAATCTTATTCGTGTCAATTCTCTATAAATATCTGAATCTTCAAGATTCATTCCCAGAAGGAATAAAAATGTGCCTGCCAAGAATTTGACAAAGTATCTTCCATGCCCTCGCCGGATCTTGCACCCCAAAATATAAAAACAGACCGGTCGTTTGCAGATTTAGGACAATTCTCTAATTTTAACCCGTCAAACAACAATTTGAAAATGACAACAAAACCGCATAAATCGAATCTGCC
>CAYWBV010000185.1:0-8110 GCA_964455785.1 uncultured Maribellus sp. | reverse complement strand
AATGAAAAAAATACTCATCCTTTTTGCTCACCCGGCCATCCAAAAATCGAGAATCAACCGAAAGCTGGCAGAAGCGGTACAAAACCTGGAGTGGGTAACATTTAACGACTTGTACGACAACTATCCTGACTTTTATATCGACATCGTAAAAGAACAACAACTGCTCCTGTTGCACGACATTATTGTGTGGCACCACCCGTTTTACTGGTACAGTTCGCCCGCGCTGTTAAAAGAGTGGTTCGACCTGGTTTTACAGTATGGGTTTGCCTATGGCGAAAACGGGAACGCGTTGCAGGGGAAGACTGCATTTTCGGTGATAACCACCGGCGGAAGGCCCGGCACCTATTCGGAAAAAGACCGGAATAAATTTCAAATCAACCAGTTTCTGACCCCCTTTAAACAGTCGGCCAAACTGTGCCGGATGAATTATCTGCCGCCTTTTGTTGTACACGGGGCAAACAGTATCCCTGAAAAAGAAGTTGATGTCTGGGCGGAAAAGTACAAAAAGCTTTTGACGGATATGAGGGATGAAAATTTCACAAAAACGGATTTAAGAGGACTTGAATATTTGAATGAATTAACGGATAAAAATGTATAACCAGGATCTCTTTTTTCAGGCGCTGATTTATTTAGGAGCCGCGGTTGTTTCGGTACCGCTGGCCAAAAAACTGGGACTGGGTTCGGTACTGGGGTATCTGTTTGCCGGGGTTATTATCGGGCCGTTTGTGCTAGGCCTTGTCGGGAAAAACTCGGGCGAAGTAATGCACTTTGCCGAATTTGGGGTGGTGCTGATGTTATTTATTATTGGTCTCGAACTTCAACCATCACTTTTATGGAAAATGAGAAGGGTTATTTTCGGGCTGGGAGGATTGCAGGTGGTTATCACTGCTGTTGCGATAGCGGCAGCAGCCGTTTTTTTCAGGATAAAACCCAATAAAGCAGTGGCGATTGGACTAATCCTGGCGCTTTCTTCCACCGCTATTGTACTTCAGACGCTCACCGAAAAAGGGTTGTTGAGAAATATCGCCGGACGTTCAGCCTTTTCCGTACTTCTTTTTCAGGACATCGCCGTAATTCCCATTCTTGCCATCCTGCCATTGCTCTCAACTTTGGGAGCGCCGGTAAATGTTAATGGGACTGAACCTGAACATGTCTCTTTAATCTCTTCGCTGCCCGGCTGGGTACAGTTGCTGATCATCACTGGTGTAATCGGTATAATTATTTTTTCCGGGCGGTTTCTGGCCCGTTATATATTCAGGTTAATTGCCGAAACCGGGTTAAACGAACTTTTTACGGCTCTTGCGCTTTTGCTGGTTATCGGGATTGCGCTGGCCATGACTGCTATTGGACTTTCGCCCGCGCTGGGCACTTTTATTGCCGGAGTCGTTTTGGCCGAAAACGAGTACCGGCACGAACTGGAAACCACCATCGACCCGTTTAAAGGATTACTACTCGGATTGTTTTTTATTTCGGTGGGCGCAAGTATCAATTTCCGGTTACTCATTGAACAACCTTTTGTTGTCCTGGGATTTTTGGGATTGCTCATTTTTTTGAAATTTACGGTATTGTTCTTTCTCGGCCGAGCTTTCAAACTAAAAAAAGGATACGATTTCCTGTTTGCATTTCTTTTGGCACAATCCAGCGAGTTCGCTTTTGTTTTGATTTCCTTCTCCAAACAGAACCAGTTATTCGACGAAAAGACTGCGGGAATGTTGCTTTTGATGGTCACCCTGTCGATGGCGGTTTCACCACTGTTACTCATTTTTAACGATAACGCCATCCGACCCATTCTGGCAAAACGAGAAAACAAAATGGAATACGACGAAGTGGATGAATATGGCAATCCTGTAATTATCGCAGGCTTTGGCAGGTTTGGACTCGTGTTGGGGCGCTTTCTTCTTGCCAACAATATTAAAATCACCATTATCGACAGTAATCCGTCGAACGTTGAGATTCTGCGAAAACACGGATTTAAACTGTTTTATGGTGATGTAACCCGTCCTCAGGAGTTGGAAAAAGCCGGAATAAAAAACGCAAGGATGCTGATCCTTAGTATGGCCGAATACGACGACGCGTTAAAGGTTGCCGCTTATGTGCGGAAAAATTACCCGGGAGTAAAAGTGCTGGCCCGGGCAAAAGACATATTCCACGCTTTCGAGTTTTTCAAACTTCATGTAAAAGCGGTACAGCGCGAGATGTTTAATTCGGCTACCGAACTGGGTGCCAAAGCGCTTACCCAACTTGGTTTTACCAGCTACGAAGCCTATCGTGCAGCACGTACGTTTAAACATCATGAAGATCACGTAATGAACAACCTGTACCAAAACTGGATAGAAGATCAAAACAATTTTATAAAAGAAAGTCGCAGATTTTCTCAACAACTGTCGGAAACATTACTTACCGAAAGAAACTATTCTATTCACGAAACCGATTGCTCCTGGGATTTGGACTCCTACAAAGAAGAAACAATATTGGATACTAACTCAGAACAGACGGGGCAAAATGAGAAAGGCGGCAAATCAGATCAATGAATGGAGCGATTTAAGGTTAGCCCTGACTTAAATTAGATTATTTATAAATTGATGTTTTTCAAAAAATTATGAATTTTGGCATTTTAAGATTAAAACTAATATATAATTTTGCAAACCGTAAATAGCAAAAATTCGGTAATTACGAAAACAGACATCAGACATAGAGGTTTTGTAAAAACGGTGAACGAAGACTCACTGATAGTAAATATTGTAAATCAGTCAGCATGTTCATCATGTCATGCGAAGGGGGCTTGTACGGTTGCCGATTTCCAGGACAAGGAGATTGAAATAACCCATTTCAGCAAAAATTACACACCCGGACAGGAGGTAACCATTCTTTTTCAGGAATCACAGGGATTTACAGCGTTGTTTTATGGATATGTCCTTCCTTTTGTAATTGTGCTGTTCACGCTGATAATTTCGGTTTCCGTTACGGATAATGAACTGATTAGCGGTTTGTTGTCGCTGGCGGTTTTAATTCCATACTATATAACATTATATTTTTTTCGCCATTTATTAAAAAAAGTTTTCAAATTCGAACTGGAAGAAATGAATTGACTTATGAGCATTACTGTTATATATACCATTGCCACATTAAGCGTTATCGGGACTTCCGCTGCAATAATCCTCTATTTTGTGGCACAGAAGTTTAAGGTCTATGAAGACCCGCGTATCGACGAGGTGGAAAAAGCGCTCCCCGGAGCCAATTGCGGGGGATGTGGTTTTGCGGGCTGCCGGGCCTTTTCCGAGGCCTGTGTAAAAGCAAGTGATTTGGCAGACCTCAATTGTCCGGTGGGGGGAAATGAAACCATGGCCGGTGTGGCTTCCATTCTGGGCCTCGAAGCGATAAAAAAAGATCCGCGTGTCGCCTTTATCCGCTGTAACGGAACCTGCGATCACCGCCCCAAAACCAGTGCTTTCGACGGGGCAACAACCTGCGCCATTGCTGCATCGGTTTACAGCGGAGAATCCGACTGCCAGTGGGGATGCCTGGGATACGGCGATTGTTACGATGCCTGCGAGTTCGACGCCATCGATTTAAGGGCCGGAATGGGAGTTCCGTTGATCCTGGATGACAAATGTGTAGCCTGCGGCGCCTGCGTGGAAGCTTGTCCGAAAGACCTTATCGAACTTCGGAAAAGGTTCCCGAAAGACCGGAAAGTAGTAGTTGCCTGCCGGAACACAGACAAAGGTGGTATTGCCCGGAAAGCTTGCAGCGTAGCCTGTATCGGTTGCGGAAAATGCGAGAAGGAATGTAATTTCGATGCCATCACCATAGAAAACAACCTGGCCTTTATCGATTCCGACAAATGCAAACTTTGCCGTAAATGTGTGCCGGTTTGCCCCACCAATGCCATTATCGAACTGAACTTCCCGCCGAGAAAAGTGGCCGAAGATAAAAAAGAATGTAGTACCGCAAATTAAATCAGGATGTTAAAAACGTTCAAACGGGGCGGTGTACATCCGCCTGAAAATAAACTTTCAGCAGTAAAAAAAATCGAGGTTTTACCTTTGCCCAAATCGGTATTTATTCCGGTTGCCCAGCACATCGGGGCGCCTTCCACACCTGTGGTGGCCAAAGGAGATTCGGTAAAAACGGGCCAAATCATTGCCAAAAGCAGCAGTTTTGTTTCCACCAATATTCATTCATCGGTTTCGGGGAAAGTAAAAAAAGTCGATTTTTCTGCCGACAGTTCCGGCTATCCCAAACAAGGGATTTTTATCGATGTGGAAGGCGACGAATGGATGGAAGAAATCGACCGCTCGGAAACACTGGTTAAAGAATTCGACCTCAGCGGAGAAGAAATCGTCAAAAAAATACAGGACGCCGGGATTGTCGGGCTTGGAGGCGCCACCTTCCCGACACATGTAAAATTAGTCCCGCCAAAAGGTATGAAAGCCGACACTCTGATCATCAACGGCGTGGAATGTGAACCTTATCTTACATCAGACCACCGGTTAATGCTGGAAAAAGCCGACGAAATTTTGGTGGGGACCCGGCTTTTGATGAAAGCGATGAATGTTGAAAAAGCAACCATCGGTATTGAGAACAACAAACCCGACGCCATTCAACTGCTTTCAGAAAAAGCTAAAAATTATGTTGGTATTTCAGTACAGGCTTTAAAAGTTAAATATCCACAGGGGGGTGAAAAGCAACTCATCAAAGCCATTACCGGCCACGAAGTTCCTTCGGGAGGGCTGCCCATCGCTGTTGGCGCCGTGGTTAGTAATGTGGGAACTGCGTTTGCTGTTTACGAAGCTGTTCAAAAAAACAAACCGCTGTTTGAGCGCGTGGTAACCGTTACTGGAAAAAATATCCCGAATCCGTCCAACTTTAAAGTCAGGATTGGAACGGCCACATCTGAATTGCTGGAAGCCGCCGGCGGACTGTCGGAAGATACCGGAAAGATCATCAGCGGAGGCCCGATGATGGGGCGCGCCGTTGCAACAACCGATGTACCGGTAACCAAAGGAACTTCCGGAATTTTGCTGATCAAAAACGAAGAGGCGAAACGCAGCGAAGTGATCAGTTGTATCCGGTGTTCGCGGTGTGTTTCGGTTTGTCCGATGGGCCTCGAACCCTTCCTTTTAATGACCTTAGGCGAAAAACAGATTTTCGACCGCGCTGAAAAAGAAAATGTAATGGATTGTATCGAATGTGGTTCGTGCAGTTACACCTGTCCTTCAAACCGCCCTCTCCTCGATTACATTCGGTTTGGAAAAGGGAAAGTAGGGCAAATCATACGTTCAAGAAAAAAATAAAAGCCTCCCCCAACCCCTCCAAGGGAGGGGGGAGTGGAATATGAAGAATATAGGTTAATATATTTGTGTAATGAGTAAATTTTTAACAGTATCGCCTTCGCCGCACATTCACTCGGCCGATTCGACCCAAAAAATTATGTACCGGGTGGTATATGCGATGATTCCCGCTTTAATCTGGTCGGTTTTTGTTTTCGGAATAGATGCACTGCGGGTTACTTTGATTGCCGTTGCCGCCTGCCTGGCCTTTGAATTTCTGATTCAAAAATACCTGATGAAAATCAAACCCACGGTTGCCGATGGGTCGGCGCTCATCACCGGGATTTTGATTGCATTTAATGTGCCGTCCAATCTTCCGTGGTGGATCGTGGTTATCGGTTCGCTGGCCGCTGTCGGTATCGGAAAATTATCGTTCGGGGGTTTGGGAAGTAATATTTTCAACCCGGCGCTGGTGGGCAGGGTTTTTATGCTGATTTCGTTCCCGGTGCAAATGACCTCGTGGCCGGTAAACAACCGCAGCGGAATCGACGCCGTAACATCGGCCACACCGCTCGGCATCATCAAAGAAGGGATAGCGAACGGAACACCTATCTCCGAACTGTCGAAAAATCTGCCCTCCACAGTTGAAATGCTTTTTGGGGAAATCGGCGGGTCGCTGGGCGAGATTTCGGCTGTTTTACTTATCCTTGGCGGAGTTTACCTGCTTTTCAAAAAGGTAATTACCTGGCACATCCCGGTCTCGGTTATCGCAACGGTTGCGTTGGTAGCCGCTGTTTTCTGGCTGGTCAATCCTGAAATCTACATCAACCCGTTGTATCATGTATTAACCGGCGGATTGATGCTGGGCGCCATTTTTATGGCCACCGATATGGTTACATCGCCCATGAACCCCAAAGGACAGATTATTTACGGGGTCGGAATCGGGTTGATTACCATCGCCATCCGGTTATTTGGCGCCTACCCCGAAGGGATCTCGTTTGCCATTCTGATTATGAACGCATTTACGCCGCTCATCAACACCTATGTAAAACCAAAACGATTTGGAGGAAAATAACCATGGCAAAACGTGAATCGACATTTATAAATATGGTGGCTACCCTGCTGTTGGTTACTGCTGTTTCGGCTACGATACTCGGTTTTGTTTACGACCTTACCAAAGATGCCATTGAAGTTGCCAAACTAAAAGCACAGGGCGAGGCCATCGCAAAAGTACTGCCTTCGTACGAAAAGCTGGGCGAGTCGTTTAAAGTTGCCGCAGAAGAGAGCGGCGCCGACAGCCTTGAATTTTTTCCTGCCTTTAACGGCGACGAGCTGGTGGGTTATGCTATTAAAACCTATACCCAAAAGGGGTTTAGCGGATTTATATCCATCATGGCCGGAATTGACAAAAACGGGAACTTTTCGGGCTACGAGGTGCTGGAGCACGCCGAAACACCGGGGTTGGGGTCGAAAATGAGCATCTGGTTTAACAATGCGGAAAAACCCAACCAATATGTGATTGGGAAAAACCCGGCATCCACCAGATTCCAGGTTACGAAAGACGGCGGCGATATCGACGCAATCACGGCATCGACCATCACATCGCGCGCTTTTTTAGATGCGCTCAACCGGGCGTACGATTCGTATGAACAAAATTTGAAAGCAACTTCCGGAGTTTCCGGAAACTAAAACTATGGCTATGAACCAGTGGAAAAACTTTTCAAAAGGAATTATCAGGGAAAACCCGATTTTTGTCCTGGTCCTTGGGATGTGCCCGACGCTGGGCGTTACCTCGTCGGCCATTAACGGGCTGGGAATGGGACTGGCCACCACTTTTGTTTTAATGATGTCGAACATTGCAATTTCGCTCGTGAAGGACGTTATTCCCGACAAAGTGCGTATCCCCGCGTTTATTGTGATTATTGCCGCGTTCGTTACCGTGGTGCAACTCATCATGCAGGCCTATGTCCCGTCGCTTTACAAAAGCCTGGGCCTGTTTATCCCGCTGATTGTGGTCAACTGCATCGTACTGGGCCGCGCGGAAGCTTTTGCATCGAAAAACAACGTGGTCTCTTCGGCCATCGACGGGCTGGGTATCGGGCTCGGGTTTAGTTTTGCCCTGGTGTTGTTAGGCAGTATCCGCGAAATTTTAGGCAGCGGGAAAATTTTCAACCTGCCACTCTATTCCGAGAATTATGTAACACTGCTGTTTGTACTGGCGCCCGGGGCGTTTATTGTTTTGGGCTATTTAATTGCGCTTATCAACCGGATCAAAAAAAATCAGGAGGCTAAATCATGAGCTACATTATCATCGTTATTTCTGCGGTATTAGTCAACAACATTGTTTTGATGCAGTTTTTGGGAATCTGCCCGTTTTTAGGGGTTTCCAAACGAATTTCGACCGCCACCGGGATGGCTGGAGCCGTGGCGTTTGTAATGGTCCTGGCCACCATCACCACCTACCTCATCCAGAAATTTATCCTCGACCCGCTGGGGCTTGCCTATTTGCAGACCATCGCTTTTATCCTGGTTATCGCTGCGCTGGTACAATTGGTCGAGATCATTCTGAAAAAGGTAAGCCCGGCCCTGTACCAGGCGCTGGGGATTTTTCTGCCGCTGATTACCACCAACTGCGCCATTCTGGGGGTAGCCATCCTTACCATTCAAAAAGATTTTAACCTGATGGAGGGAGTGGTTTTTGCCGTTTCGAACGCGATTGGGTTTGGGCTGGCGCTGACCATTTTTGCCGGTATCCGCGAACATCTCGACCTTCAGAATATTCCAAAAGGGTTAAAAGGAACGCCCATTGCCCTGATTACCGCCGGTATCCTGGCCATGGC
>CAYWBV010000184.1:0-8119 GCA_964455785.1 uncultured Maribellus sp. | reverse complement strand
CGTTAACCATGCCTTTCGCCAGTTCATAACCCTGATCCAATAGTTTACCGGCTTCCTCCTTCGCTTTCAGTTGCAGGATGTTAAACACATCTCCGGCATCGGGCAGATTGATTTTATCAAAAGCGTCAAGCGGATTATTTCCCGCACCAACTCCTTTTAGCAGCGAAACGGCCTGTCCAAAATTACTTTCAATATCCCCGACATTGGGGAAAATGGATTTGCTGTTTAACAACCTGAACGAATCGGCCAGAAGCGGCGGAGTTTTACTGAGCAGTGATTCAACTCCTTTTTTGAACCCTGGAGTCATAAAAAGTACCTTTTGCGTACCCATATTTTGCAGGAACCCGAAGTTGATAGTGTTGTCGTCTGTAGGTTTCAGCAATTCTTCCGGGTTTGCCAAACGGATCAGGTTGGCTACATCCGAATCATTAACCACTTTGTTTTTTACCCATTTTCCAACCCGAATCAAAGGCACGCTTAACTGTTCCGGCAGAGGCGAAACATCGCCGGTGCCCTTGTTGTGCTGAACCATTGTCCAGCTTCCGTCTTTCGGCAGAATAACCGAACCACGCGCCGCGCTGACATAAATGGGTTTAAATGCCGCATCAACAGCACCCGATAAATCAAAACGGTTGACGATCATTCGCTGATGTGTGCCGGCCACTTTTAAAATACAGTTCACCGGTCCGCCAATGGTGTTGTTTTCCGATTTCAGCAAATTGGTAAATTCAGCATGGCTAATCGGTTTTCCTGCGGGTGCAATCTGAACATAGGCCAAAACTCCTTTTGACGGAACGCGGTTGTTTTGTCCCCCTTCGGCAACATTTTCGAGTTCCACATCGGCATCGAAAGTCACGGCATACAATGTTGCTGCTCCATTTTTGAATATTTTGGGTTGCTCCTTTATATTTCTGACATTAAACAAACCTCTTACAATTCCGGGATGAAATTCAAACGGGTTGGGGATGGGTGTTTTTCCAATCACCGTTTTATTGTCGGGACCTAAAATCGGTTCGTTGTAACTGAAATCGTATTTCCCGTCACTTTCGGCTTTCCATCCGCTGTCAATTCGGGCAACATAACCGTTGGCCAGCCGGAAAAGAGTGATGGTTCTGACCACCCTGATTCCCCAAGGATACAACATACTTTTCACCTGCACCACTTCGTGACTCGTGCGTCCGGTAACCACGTTAAACTGAGCCTGGCTGGTTTGTGCGAACAAGGCTTCCTTGTTTTGCCATTCGCTAAACATACTGGCGCCGTAACCACTTAATCCAACTCCGTTTAAGGGCACACCTGGCCGGGCCGGAAGACTGCTGCTGTTGGTAAAAAATTCGTTGTTAAAAATCTGTGTCGGTGTTCCTGCCAGCGTACTTGCATCTGTGTCAAAACCGTTTACATCGTTAATGTTGATAAGCTGAACGGTAAAACCTTCAAACATGTGGTCTTCATCGTCGGGGGCAAAAGAAGTTCCAGCAGTCAGTTCAAGCTGAATTCCTCCATTGATATAATTTTCAAAAATGGGTTTAGGATTTTCGATGGTTGGTCTTTTTTGTTGTGTCGATTGATTGTCGAGGATGGTTAAAGCCAGCATTCCAAACGGAAGATTAAACAAAGCAAATGTTTTTCCGTCTTCTTTTGAACGGTAGGTTTCCACCAGATATTTCGACATGGGGATAGGGGAGAGCGGTACTGTTTTTTTGCTCAGATTTCCTATCCGGGAGGGTATTCCGTCATTTTGGTAATAATTAAAACCTACGGGCGGATCATACGGCGGCGGAAGCGGAACATTGTTGTTGTCCTTGTCGCCTTTTTTCAGAACCGGAGCGGTCAGGTTAAATACGGGTTCCCACGAAATAGCGGGCAAAGTAAACGCCTGGGCATTCATCCCCGCGGTAATTACATCCAGTCCGCTAACCTGGATCGGGAAAACCGTTGCACTGGTTTCGCCGCTGATATCGATTTTATATTTTTGTGAAATTAAGGACTGTACATAATTGTTTGTTTTGGCATACGAAACGCCCATCTGATTAGCTTTACTGCTCACATCAACCAGCGAAAAATCGGTCAGGTTCAATCCTGTCAACGGATTTCTGACCGTACTGGAAGCATGGGTGGCGTTCGCCCGGATGGTGGAATCACTGTTCACCGTGGTAAAGGCGCCGGGATTAAAATGGGTAAGGATGTCATTCGAAATATTGGCCGGGCCGGTTTCCGGACGATTTGGTTCATCGGCTGTTTCCTTTTCAATTTCCAAAGGATTTAATAAAGGTGCAAAATGAAACGAAACCCCAACTTTAAAAATATCCTCCTCCTTTGGTTCCCATTGTACACGGGCAATCAGCCAGAGCCACACGCGGCTCCCCCTTTTGGCCCGAGTTGAAACCGTTCCCGCCGTGGAATTCTCCCTTTCAAACTGACCTCTTAAAATACCCAGATTGGCTGCATAAGGATCGGGCAGGGTAGGCAAATAGGAGTAAAGTCCAAATCCAAGAAACATTTGTCCTTTGGTCAGTTTTTTTAAATCGGGAGCTGCTTCGGCAAATAAAACTAAACTGTTGGGCGGAGTAACCGTAAAGAGTGCATTGTGCATGGCCAGTGCAAAAGGTTTCACTTTCGGGATTTTATGCACCGGAAGTTTGTTGTCCCACAACATATTTTCGTCCATAACCATCAGTAAAGCTTTGACTTTGCTAATGGCAATAATAAAAGCTGAATTTTTGCTTTTTACCGTTACCGCTTCACCGTTCACTTTTACAGGGCGGTCGGTTTTAATATCCCAGTCGCTTAACCCGTAAATCAATTCGTCGCCTTTGGCAACCGTATTAAAAATGATAAGCGAATCTTTTTTGAATTTGCACTCCAGCGACGTGCCGTAAATATTCCGCTCGTCTTTCCAGCCATCAAAATGCTGAAATGCTCCGCTCCCGTCGCTTTTAATATCGGTGATACCAATCCTTCCCGGCTCTCCCAGTATAAAAGGATTCACAAACGATAAGGTTTTATTCTGAAGGTTACTCCATTTGGCGTCCAATCCTTTGTCGCATTCGATGATGATGGCTCCGTTCCCGTCGGCTTCCAAAGGATTGGCAATATCGAGCTGGGTTACCGGAAGCGCCCACCAACTGTTTTTAACATGAGCTGCCCCTGTGAGATTAAAAAATGGCGACTTGCAATCGGTAACCGAAAATTCCGGGACATCGCATTTTACCGGAATTGCAACCCGGCCAATAAAGGCATTGTAAACACAATTCTGCGCGTTTTGATAAGTGAACTTACTTTTCTGTCCGTACACTTCCCATTGTGAATCGCCAACAATAGCGATGGTTTTTACTGCATTTTTGTAAGTAAACTGAAATTTGTCAGGAAGGTTAAATTTTGCTGCCCGGGCATCGGCTCCATACGGACTTGAAGCGTCGCTGTCGAATTCATCATTTTGTTCTAGTTGTAAATCGCAGGTGATTTGGGTTGAAGCCGGAATGGTAACCTTGTTATTCGACAAAACAGGTTCAATATCGAGCAAAATTTTTCCACCCTTGACCCGCAGCCCGCAATAAAGATTGTCGGATACATCGGTCGAGAAAACTTTCCCCTGAATCCAGACCGTTTCCGGGTCAATGATATATGTTTTTGTAAGTTCGACCGGTTTCGAATTGACGGGTTGGAATTTGGGTGCGCTGAAGGTGGAATCAAACAAAATCACCGGCAGGTTTTGTCCCTGAATATAAAGTGAGATCAGCTTTTTTACTTTGACAAAATCGAACCACTGAGGCGTTTTATTGATATCGGTGACTGGGCCAATCGTTTTTACCCGCGCTCCGGCCGATACCTTGTTGATACTTCCTGAAATTTGTGTCGTCCGGATGGGAACGTTTCGGACAAAAACCATTTTATTTTCCTGATTTTTGCCTTCCGCTGCCAGAGAAATAATTTCATCGATTTTTTTTAACCGGTTGTTTTCGATTTTCGAAGTGACAAATAAATCACTTCGTTCAAAAATAAATTCCTTACTGCGGATTGTTGCGGGATCCTGATGTAAAATGGCTTCGGCGATGGACGTCTGGAGCATTTCTATCATCTTGTTATCATCTGTGCTTGAAGATTGTAAATAACCGGTCAGCGTTGCAAGCTGAGCGGCGAGCTGATTCATTTCCATAATTAGGGTTTACAATTTACTCAAAACGGGTTCCTGTGAAAAAGAGGAAAATTACCTTTTTGATTTAATGATTTCTGATATAAACACAATAAAAGGAAAAGTTTAAAATTCCTTTTCAAGAGAGCGACAAGCCTTCACAAAACCAACACTGCAAGCGCAACCACCAAAATATGAACGGTATTTTTACCTGATTTAAGCGTCCTTTTGTTGTACCTGTTTCTGTAGCTATTTTTATTCAGTCCAAATTACGGTAATTTTATATGAATTGCAATACCTCGAAGTATTTTATGATTTTATAGAGATTTGGTTTCTGGTTTACTTATCGTTTCCCGGCGATCTTAAAGTCTGTTCCTTTTTTATTATCAGAATTTTAAAATTTATTGCATCAAAACTTTTTAGGTTTTGTTTCAACAAACAGCAGGCAAAAATCAAATTAAACTGTCGATAATTAAATCATTGATTTTAGGAAATTCGTCGGGACAGAATTTAAATCATTCAGTCTTAGAAATTGTTTTTATGTCGATGCAAACTTTTGTAAAAAGGTATTGTTGTCTTTTTTATAAAAGTTGTGTTATTAAATGAAACTGGTCTTGCAAGGTCAATAAGATTTTTACAGTATCTTTTACATTTCTTTTGACAGAAAGAATTTATTGACAACAGAAAGCGGCAAATAAAGGTGGAAAAATTTGAGTAAAAAGGTTTTTAGAAAGGCGATTTTCAGAGAAAAATGGAGAAGATCAAAGTTAAACGGATTTATGATGAACCTGCGGATAACGATGGCTACCGGATTTTGGTCGATCGGCTTTGGCCGCGCGGTATTTCCAGAAAAGACGCAAATATAAGTGAGTGGAACAAGGAAATTGCGCCCTCTCCTGATCTGAGAAGATGGTTTGACCATAAAAAAGAACGTTTTGAAGAATTTGCCTGGAGATACCGGCTGGAATTAAACGGAAAGGAGGATCAGTTAAATGAAATAAGGCAAAGGGCAAAATACAAATCTGTAAGTTTGTTGTATGCGGCCAAAAATCCTGAAATAAACCATGCCGTCGTGTTAAGAAACCTATTGACTGATGATAAAAAGAAACGATAAAATGAAACCACATTTAAACAAACATAGCAGTACCATCACACAGGATGAAAGTTTACCCGCGGCACAAGCAATGCTTTATGCCATCGGAATGAGCGAAAAAGATCAGAAGAAAGCACAGGTTGGCATTGTAAGTACCGGTTTTCAGGGAAATCCCTGTAATATGCACTTAAACGCCCTGGCTTCGGTTCTGAAAAAGGAAATTGATTTGGAGGAAGATCTTTACGGACTAATCTTTCATACTATTGGTGTGAGTGATGGAATTACCAATGGTACCGAAGGAATGAAATATTCCCTGCCTTCGCGCGAAATTATTGCTGATTCTATTGAAACGGTGGTTAGCGCCCAATTTTATGATGCGGTAATTCCAATTGTCGGATGCGATAAAAATATGCCGGGCGCCTTGATGGCATTGGGCCGCCTGAACCGCCCGGCGATAATGATGTATGGAGGAACTGTAAAAAAAGGTCAGTGGAAAAATCAGGATTTAAACATTGTCTCTGCTTTTGAAGCTTACGGCGAACGAATCACCGGAAATATCTCTGATGAGGACTACAAGGGAATCATTAGAAATTGTATTCCAGGGGCCGGGGCCTGCGGTGGAATGTACACGGCAAACACCATGGCAGCCGCCATTGAATGCCTTGGAATGAGTTTGCCCTATTCTTCATCTAATCCGGCACTGAGCCAGCAAAAACAGCAGGAACCGCAATTGCTGGCCAAGGCTATAAAAAAGGCGCTTGAAAGAGATATCAAACCTCGGGATATTATGACAAGGGAAGCTTTTGAAAATGCCATTTCTTTGATAATGGTACTGGGAGGATCAACAAATGCGGTAATCCATCTTATTGCTATGGCTCAATCTGTGGACGTCCCGCTTACCATCGATGATTTTCAGGCGATCAGTAACCGTACGCCTCTGTTGGCAGATCTTAAACCAAGCGGTAAGTTTCTTATGGAAGACTTGCATAATGTCGGGGGAATACCGGCAGTGATGAAGCTAATGTTAAAAGAAGGTCTGCTGAATGGGAATTGTTTGACCGTAACGGGTAAAACTATTGGAGAAAACCTGGAGGAGTTGGCCGATCTGTCGCACGGACAACCGATTATCCACGCAAAAAAGCAGCCCATACGGAAGAGCGGACATATTCAAATTCTTTACGGTAACCTGGCCAAAGAGGGCGCGGTAGCAAAGATAACCGGCAAGGAAGGCGAGTTATTCAGAGGGCCTGCCCGGATTTTTGAAGATGAATTTTCTGCCATCGATGGAATCCGTAACAAGGTTCAACCCGGGGAAGTGATTGTCATTCGAAACAGCGGACCCAAAGGGGCGCCAGGTATGCCCGAAATGCTGAAACCTACCGGAGCAGTGATGGGGGCTGGCCTGGGAAAAAAAGTCGCATTAATTACTGACGGACGTTTTTCCGGGGGGTCGCACGGTTTCGTGGTGGGGCATATTACACCGGAAGCATACGATGGCGGTTTAATCGGAATGATAAATGACGGCGATATTATTACTATTGATATTACCAAAAACCGGATTGATGTGGAGCTTTCGGACGAGGAAATTGAAAACCGCAGAAAAGACTGGAAAAGGCCTGAAAATAAACTGCGCCCCGGTATTTTACAAAAATACAGAAACACCGTCTCCTCCGCCTCCGAGGGTTGTGTAACAATATAGATTGCTTAAGTTCATCTTTATTGTTTTGGGATAGTTTGAGACATGGGTTTGTATCTTTTATTTATAGGCGTTTTATCGAGTGGGCGGTTAATGCTTTTCTCCTTGTCTTATACCGGAGTGAAAGACCAAACTCAGATTCACACACACACATGTGCTATTCTTTGAGAATTAGTCGATAAAGAAAACAGTAATTTTAAATATCATGAAAAATAAAATTAATAATAATTCGAAAATGAATGGAGCATCCGGAGAGACAAATTACGATTCTAAAGTATCTAATTTGGGTAATGAGGCAAAAACGAAAAAGGAGAAAGTTGAAATACCTCTTCCGGAGTTAACCAATTTATACTTTTCTTCACCTTGTCTGCTTCCTGAAATTGAAAATGGAGAGAATATTTACAATCACTATTGCGGCATTTAAATATGACGGTTGTGGTATTTTGTTGCGAAAATGGTTGTCAAATAAGTAGTTACAATTGATTTGATAGCTTGAGAAGATTATAATTTTTTAACGACATTTTATGAAAACTATTGGTATAATTGGCGGACTGGGGCCGGAAGCCACGGTCGATTATTATAAAGAAATTATTAGCCAGGTAAATATTTTAAATGGAGGTGGAAGCCTGAATTATCCCGAAATTATTGTTTACAGTGTGAATATGGCAAAATTTATTAGCCGGCTGGAAAAAGGCGATCATTCGGGGGCTTCAGGTTATATTGTTGAATCTGTTTCGAAATTGGAATCGGCTGGAGCCGATTTTGTAGCAATCAGCGCAAATACTCCTCATTTATTCTTCGATGAGATTCAACAGCGGGTTTCTCTTCCGTTAATCAGTATCGTTGAAACCTGTAAAACAAAGGCAGTACAGTTGGGATTGAGAAGATGTGGCCTGTTCGGCACAAAATTTACCATGAATGCCTCATTTTTTCGTGATGTTTTTGCCCGCGACGGCATTGAGGTTGTCTCTCCTGATAACGAAGATATTAACAGAATAAACAATTTTCTTTTTACAGAACTTGAAATAGGAATTTTTAAAGAAAGTACAAAATCGGAGTTATTGGAGATAGCACGTAAAATGATTGACAAACAAGGAATTGATTCTCTGATTCTCGGTTGCACCGAATTTCCGGTTATGTTCAGAAACGATGAATACCTGAATATCCCGTTTTTAAATACAACCCGTATCCACGTTGA
>CAYWBV010000183.1:6332-8142 GCA_964455785.1 uncultured Maribellus sp. | reverse complement strand
TTGAAGAGCTTGAATACAATGCTGAAGAAATAAATACGTTAATCGAAAGTGTGCTCCAATTGGAATCGGTAGCCTGCAAAGACTGGCTCACCAACAAGGTGGATCGCTCCGTAACTGGTAGGATTGCCAAACAGCAGGGCGCCGGAAAACTACACCTTCCTTTAAATAATGTAGGAGTCGTTACACTCGATTACCAAGGCGTGTCGGGTATCGCCACTTCTATCGGGCATGCCCCGGTAGCCGGACTGGTTGATGCGCCAAAAGGTTCGGTATTGTCGATTGCCGAAGCGCTCACCAATATTATCTGGGCGCCGATGACCGAACATATCCGCAGCATTTCGCTGAGCGCCAACTGGATGTGGCCGGCAAAGAATCCCGGAGAGAACGCCCGGATTTACAGAGCGGTGGAAGCCGCCAGTGATTTCGCCTGTCAGCTCGGTATCAACATCCCCACCGGAAAAGATTCTATGTCGATGACACAGAAATACAAAGACGATGTGGTATATGCACCCGGCACTGTAATTATTTCTGCTTCGGGTGAAGTTTCCGACTGCCGCAAAGTGGTTGAACCAGTATTGGTAAATGATGAAACCAGGGAGATTCTTTTTATCGATTTTTCTTTTGCTGAACGGGCTTTGGGCGGCAGCGCATTTGCACAATCCATCAACAAGCTTGGAAAAACAGCACCATCAGTGGGAAGTGTCGAAAAATTTGTGGCTGCTTTTAATGTTGTTCAGAAATTAATTGAACAGGATCTAGTACTAGCAGGCCACGACATCGGTTCAGGCGGTTTGATTACCACGTTGCTCGAATTGTGTTTCAGTCAGAACAAAGGCGGGATGAAAGTTGACCTCACCGGTATTGGAGAGAATGATTTGATAAAAGTTCTGTTCAGCGAAAATCCTGGAATTGTCATTCAGTGTGCCGATAATACCGAAGTAAAAAAACAGTTGACCGATGGCGGCGTTGATTTTGTTTCACTTGGATTTCCGGTTCCGTACCGCAAAGTCAGGGTGAATAATTTTGAAAACGAAGTTGATTTTGATATCGATTCTCTGCGCGATTTGTGGTTTAAAACTTCATTTTTACTCGACCGCAAGCAAACCAAAAAAGAACTGGCGCTCGAACGTTTCAAAAATTACAAACAGTTTGAACTTCAATACGATTTTAAAGATTTTACCGGAAAGGCGGCGGATTACGGAATTGACCTGACGCGTCGCCAACCATCGGGAATAAAAGCTGCCATTATCAGGGAAAAAGGGGTAAACGGCGACCGCGAAATGGCCTACGCCATGTATTTGGCAGGGATGGACGTTAAAGACGTACACATGACCGACCTGATTTCGGGGCGCGAAACGCTGGAAGGCATGAATATGATTGTTTTTGTGGGCGGTTTTTCCAATTCCGATGTACTTGGTTCCGCAAAAGGATGGGCCGGAGCCTTCAAATACAACGAAAAAGCGCGGATTGCGCTGGAAAAATTTTACCGGCGCAACGATACCCTTAGCCTCGGCGTTTGTAACGGCTGCCAGGTAATGATCGAACTTGGGCTGGTTTACCCGGAACACGGCATCCAACCCAAAATGTTACACAACGAATCGGGGAAATTTGAATCGGCTTTTCTGAATGTCGATATTCTGGAAAACAATTCGGTGATGCTCGGAAATATGACGGGAATGAAACTGGGAATTTGGGTGGCGCACGGCGAAGGAAAGTTCTATCTTCCGTTTAACGAGCGGCAATACCAGATTCCGATGAAATACAGTTACGACTTCTATCCGGCCAATCCAAACGGATCGCATTATGCAAC
>CAYWBV010000183.1:0-6232 GCA_964455785.1 uncultured Maribellus sp. | reverse complement strand
ACATAACCCTGTTTTAATTTACGATCATTTTTTTTGCCAGTTCATCGGCCAAGTCTTTTCCTTTAAAAAACTCCACAATTTTTAATGCAAATTTTAAAGCGACTCCGGCGCCCTTTCCGGTTATAATGTTTCCGTCCACTTCGGTTGCTGCACCGGTAAGATTTGCGCCTTCAAGATAATCTTCGAAACCAGGAAAACAGGTTGTTTTTTTGCCTTTCAGAATTCCCAACTGGCCTAAAACCAACGGCGCCGCACAAATGGCGCCCAGCGGTTTATCTTTTTTGCTGAACTGTAAAATCTGTTTTTTCAGATCATGATGATTGTTCAGGTTTTTGGCTCCCGGCATGCCGCCCGGAAGAACAATCATATCAACCAAATTATAATCTACTTCTTCAAAAAGCTGGTCGGCAAGAATTGTAATATGATGAGAACCGGTAACTTTTTCCTTTCCGGTTGTTGAAACGGTAATCACTTCCATTCCGCTCCTTCGCAGAACATCTATAATACTCACGGCCTCAATTTCTTCAAATCCTTCTGCAAGATGAACAGCAATTTTTTCCATGATTTCCTTTTTTCAGCAAAATAAAAAAAGATCCTCAAAAATGAAGATTTTTTTTTCAATAAATACTCTATGCTGAAATTAATTATTCGAATATTCGCTCAGCGCTTTTTCCAGCTTTTTGCGTGTGAAAAAGATTCGGCTTTTTACTGTTCCCAGCGGTAGATCAAGCTCTTCTGCAATTTCTTTGTATTTGTATCCGTCGAGAAACATCGTAAACGGAACTTTGTACTCATCTTCCAGCGAGTCGATACTTTTATGAATCTCTTTTGAGCTGTAAAACGAATCGGGCGCCGGGTAAACTTTATCTTTCGAAAACATTAAATGAAAATCATTGTTTGAACCATCGAAGGTGTTTTTTGTTTTTACATTCCTGCGATAGTCATTGATGAATGTATTTTTCATGATCGTATATATCCAGGCTTTAAAGTTCGTGTTTTGCGTAAACTTGTCCCGGTAGGTGAGGGCTTTCAGAAAGGTCTCCTGTAACAGGTCGTCTGCTCTTTCCGAATCGGAAGTTAAACTTAGTGCATAATAATGCAATTTGTTTCTTAATCCAAGAAGCGCGTTATTAAATTGAACTTGAGTCATGGCGTATTATTTTTAATTTGTCTAAACAAATATATGGTTCTGAAATTACTACAAAAAAGATTTTGGCATCTTTTATTGGTTGATTTTCTCTATCCGTTATAAAGAATATTTATAGTACGGTGAACAAAATACGCAGTTGCTTGTTTTGTCCGTTCTATTTTATTCTGTTTAAAGCAACTACGCAAAAATAGAACAGAAGTTATTTTCATTTTGGTTTAATTTTCTATTCGTATATTTGCCGTTCAATTTTTGAAGAATGAATTTGAAAAGTTTAAAACAAAACGTGCAAGGCGTTTTAACATTCAGAAAATGGGGCAGAAAAAACTACTCAGCTTTTCTAACATTACACCGTGTAGTTAAGATTTCTGTTCTGTCCACCATTTATTTTATTTCTGTTCCGGCTGTTTCTGTAGCCATAGAAAAAGATACATCTGAAGTTAAAATGCAATATGATCTTGATGAGATCGAGGTCAGCGCACAAAGAGTACCTGCGTTGTATTCGCAGGTGGCACGGATTGTTTCCGTGATGGAGAGAAAGGAAATTGAGTCGGCGCCGGTTCAAAGTGTGCCTGAACTGCTGGAATACATAGCCGGTGTGGATGTACGACAGCGTGGAACAGAAGGGGTACAGGCTGATGTGAGTATCAGGGGTGGCACCTTCGACCAAATGTTAATCCTTCTGAACGGTGTCAACATCACCGACCCTCAAACCGGTCACCACAATTTAAATTTACCGGTCGGTTTATCGCAGGTTGAACAGATCGAAATTTTGGAAGGTCCGGCGGCCCGGGTTTACGGACCAAATGCGTTTTCGGGAGCCATTAATATTGTAACACGCCTTCCCGACATAAAAAACCTTCGTTTGGAAGTTGGCACAGGAAGTTTCGGTTACTTCAATTCAAACCTGTCCGGTACATTTTTTACCGGGAAAATAAATCATCTGGTTGCTTTGGAACTGAAAACTTCGAATGGTTATATCGACAATACCGATTTTGGCGCTTCCAATCTTTATTATTCCGGTTTTTGGGATTCCGAGAAAGGAAAAGTAATGTTTCAATTCGGTATTTCAGACAAAGAATTTGGCGCCAACAGTTTTTACACCCCGAAATATCCCAACCAGTTTGAGCAAACCAAAACGTTATTTTCTTCCGTAAAATGGGAGTCTGCTTCGGCGCTCCACTTAACACCAGTCGTTTATTACCGCCGCCACCACGACCGTTTCGAACTGTTTAGAGAAAATCCTCCTGCGTGGTACACAACTCATAATTACCATTTAACCGATGTTTATGGTACGAATCTGAACTCGTGGTTCCAGTGGGAGGGAGGAAAGACATCTTTTGGGGTCGAATTTCGTTCCGAAAATATTTTAAGTAATATTTTGGGCGAAGACCTGGAATCACAAAAAAAGGTTCCGCGGGAAGAGGCTTATTTTACCAAATCAAAATCGAGAAATATTGCCTCCGGCTTTTTTGAGCATATATTTTATTATAAAGGCTGGATTTTTTCAGGAGGATTGATGGCTAACCATATCTCGGAAAGCGGTTTAGGATGGAAAGTTTTTCCGGGTGTGGAAGTAAGCGCCCGGGTTTTTCCGGCGATAAAGGTTTTTGGTTCCTATAATACTTCGCTCCGAATGCCCACATTTACCGATCTGTATTACACCGGACCGACCAATATTGGCAATTCTAAACTGAAACCCGAAAAATCGGCATCGATCGAGGGCGGGTTAAAATGGGATCATCCATTTATCCAGGGACACTGGGTGGCTTTTTACCGGCAGGGAAAAGACATTATAGATTGGGTGAAATCGGAGGATGAAGATTTGTGGCAGCCGCAAAATTTAACCCGGGTAAATAGTTTGGGGACTGAAATTCTGGCGCAGATAAATTTAAAAAAGAAGTTCGGAGATGCATTTCCAAACAGGGTTTCCATCAGTTATTTTTATAACCACCTTGAAAAAGAAAAAATTGATTTGATATCGAACTATGTTTTGGATAACATCAAAAATAAATTGGTAGGATCGGTAAATCAATCGGTAACAAAAAACATTTCGTTTGACCTTAAATTAATCTATCAGGACAGGGAAGGAACTTACACACAGTTTGTTAGTGAGGACTGGGGAAGTGAAGTTCAGTATGAGCCGTTCTGGACGTTTGATGCAAAAATAGTGTACGCCTGGCAAAATCTGAATCTGTATGTTTCGGTAAATAATCTGTTTGATGTTTCCTATTTTGATATTGGAAATGTGGCACAACCTGGGCGTTGGGTAAAGACCGGAATTTTTTACCGGTTAGATTTTAATTGAATTTTACTGTTTTTCGGAAATTACAAAAATTGTATATTCGCCCAAAATTAAATTAAGATATGATTAAAGGAATATTAGCAATATCAGGACAATCGGGACTTTTTAAAATGCTCACAGAGGCGAAAAACAGCATTATTGTCGAATCTCTTGAAACGCAAAAGAAGATGCCCGTTTATTCAACGTCAAAAGTTTCATCTCTTGAAGATATTGCCATTTTTACGGAAAAGGGTGACATGCCTTTAAAAGAAGTTTTTAAGGCGATTTATGAAAAAGAAAATGGTGGAGAGGCTATTAGTCACAAATCTTCGGCAAATGAATTAAAATCATATTTTGAGAAAATAGTTCCCGATTTTGACAAAGATCGTGTTTATGTTTCCGACATAAAAAAAGTACTGCTTTGGTATAATTTACTTCGTGAAAAGGAAATGCTCGATTTTTCTGAAGAGGAAAAACCGGAAGCAGAAGACGTTGTTTCAGAATAATTTGTAATTGTCCATTGATTTTGAGTTATTGAACAATTCATTTTTTTGCAGAAGTATTTCAAATAATTTTACAGTGGCCAGTGCATCGCCGGCAGCGCGGTGCCGGCCATTGATTTTGATCTCCAGGTCAGCACATAATTTTCCGAGAGAATAAGAATGGTGCCCGGGGAGCAACTTCCTCGCGAGTTTTACAGTACATAATGTTTTGCAGTTATAATCGTATCCTAGTCGGTTAAACTCTTCTTTAATAAATTTATAATCAAAATGTACATGGTGTGCAACAAAAGTTCGGCCAGCAGTCATCTCGACAATTTTTCGGGCTATTTCATAAAATTTAGGCGCATCCCGGACCATTTCATTGTTAATACCCGTTAAAGCGGTAATGAATAGCGGAATGTCCATTTCAGGATGAATCAGGGAAGAATAAGAACCGGTTATTTCAAATCCGTTGTGTTGATAGATGGCAATCTCGGTAATTTTTCCATACCGATAGCTGTTCCCTGTTGTTTCTATATCAATTATTGCATACAAATTGTTAAATATTTCTTGAAGTTATCACCTAAATATATAAATTTGTTAAAAAATCAAAGGCTAAAGTTAAGCCGTTATGGACTAAAGTAGTTTTGTAAGATAGAATTTAATTTATAAATTGCTCGTAAAAATAAAAATGTATATTAAAATGTAAGATTATGAAAAAATTTACTCTGTTCTTTTTAGTTGTATTTTTTTTAGCAGGTGCTTCATTTGCACAGAATGCTGAAAAAAAATGGGCCATTGGTTTAGGACCAGGGGCATATTATAATCTGGAATTGGAAGAAGCTGGTTTTCTTGGAGAGTTTTACCTGAGTCGGTATTTGAGTCCGTCATTTGATCTTATGTTGAAAACCGACATGGGTTTTAATGACGATGGTACCGACTTTGTAAATCCGCTGCTCAATTTAAGGTTTAAGTTTTTCAACGGGAAAATACTCTCCGAAACCAGTGCTGTTCAACCTTATTTGTTTGCCGGCCCTGGTTACCTTTTTGATAACCGCGAGGAAGGGATAAATTTTAATGCGGGGGTTGGATCGAAATTTCCAATCAGCCCAAATACTTCATTATATCTTGAAGCGGGTTATATCAAAGGTATCGAAGGTTTGCGTTTTGTCAACAATGTAGAAAGTACGGTTACTGATAACATGCTTAAAGTTAACGGTATCATTGAATTCGCTTTTGGCGCAGCAAAAGATTCAGATGGCGACGGTGTTCCCGATAGAAAAGATAAATGTCCCGACACTCCTCCGGGGGTCCAGGTTGACGAAAACGGTTGCCCGCTCGACAGGGATGGCGACGGCGTTCCTGATTACAAAGACGATTGCCCGGACGAACCTGGTGATCCGAAATTTAATGGTTGCCCCGACAAAGATGGCGACGGTATTCCTGATAAAGATGATGACTGTCCGGATGTGCCAGGGTTAGCTAAATTTAAAGGTTGCCCGGATACTGACGAAGACGGCGTTCCGGATCCAAAAGACAAATGCCCGGATACTCCGAAAGGTTGCCCGGTTGACGCCGATGGCTGCCCGCTCGATTCTGACGGCGACGGTGTAATTGATTGCCAGGACAAATGTCCGACCGAAGCTGGTCCTGCTTCCAATAATGGCTGCCCTGATTGGGCTGAGTTGGTTATCCCAACCATTTATTTTGATTTTGATAAAGCTGTGTTGAAAGACGAAGGAAAAGCAGAACTCGATAAACTGGTTGAAACATTAAACACCAGCAAAGAATATAACCTCGTAATTGGTGGACATACTTGTAATATAGGTGATGAAAATTACAATATGAAGTTGTCGGAAAAACGCGCTCAGGCTGTTGTTAAATACCTGCTTTCGAAAGGTGTAAATAACGCTTATGTTGGCTCGAATAATTATGGTGAAGAAAAACCTGCAGTTGAAAATAGCTCGATGAAAAACAGGAAAATGAACCGTAGAGCTGAATTTGAAGTAGCAAAAGTTAGAAAATAACGGGTTACATATTTGATATTTAAAAAGCTCTGTCATATGGCAGGGCTTTTTTTTTCGACAGATTTAGATAAAGGTAGGTTTGATTCTTGTTCTCAGGAGATTGCAAATATTTTCAATTATAACTAATAAAATAGTTTGAAAACTATGTATTTAGTTGTAATTTTGAAACGAGATATAAATTATTTAACGATTAAAAACAGTATCATGAAAACATTCAAAACTTTTTTTTTAATTACAAATGCGAATCAAGGGTTAAATTGCTAAAGTTATAAATGCGGCGGCCAATTTTCCA
>CAYWBV010000182.1:0-8151 GCA_964455785.1 uncultured Maribellus sp. | reverse complement strand
AAGCGTCATTGAAAAAGGAGTTTCAGGCAGCTGTGGAAGAAGGAAATGTTGCTGTGAAAATTGGTGTTGCTTATAGCCGGACTTTGTTTTTTGAAGAGGTTGAAAAAGAAGTAGCTGAAGAAGTCCTCCAAAAGTTAAGGAACTCAAAAGAAACTGATGTGTTCTCTTTTGACGAAGTTAAACCACTACAGGATTATATGACTTACCGTTTGATAGAATTGGCAGGCGAAGCAGAACTACCCATTCAAATTCATACCGGGTTGCAGGCTGGCGACGGAAACCTGATTGAAAATTCAAATCCAACTCATCTTGCCAATTTATTCCTGAAATACCGTAATGTCAATTTTATTCTTTTTCATGGAGGATATCCTTTTGGAGGAGAATTGGCAACACTGGCAAAAAATTTCAGAAATGTATCTATCGATTTGTGCTGGCTTCACATCATCTCACCATCTTATGCCGAACGATATTTGCATGAGTGGCTCGAAACAATTCCGGTTAATAAGATTATGGCGTTTGGTGGCGATTTTCATAACGTGGAGGGAGTTTACGGTCATCAGCTTTTTGCCCGGCAAATCGTTTCAAATGTTTTGATAGAAAAAGTGAGAGATGGTTATTTTACCGAAGCAGAGGCTTTAAAAATTGCTCAAATGATACTTCATGATAACGCAATATCAATATTGAAGCTGGGTCATTAAGATAAAATCCTTTTGTGGTTCAAAAGGAATATGTGAAAAAATTAGCCAAAATAAATGAAACTAAACCGATTACTAATTCTTTTGTTGATTATCTTTTTTACAGCATGTACTGGGAAAAAGTACAAAACCGATTATACGATATTCGTTAATCCGTTTGTCGGTACCGATGGTCATGGGCACACTTTCCCGGGGGCAATGATGCCGCATGGGATGGTTCAGCTTAGTCCTGATACAAGAACCACGACCTGGGACGGATGTTCCGGCTACCATTATTCCGATAAAAGTATTATGGGGTTTAGTCACATTCATTACAGTGGCGTAGGAAGCGGAGGTGGTGCAGATATTTTGCTGATGCCCACAATTGGCGGAATTCAGTTGTCGCCCGGAGATACATCCAATACCAGGTCGGGTTACAGGGCTGCTTTTTCGCACGATAATGAGTCGGCAACTCCCGGTTATTATTCTGTACAACTTGAAGATGGCATAAAAGTCGAATTAACAAGCACTCTTCGTGTTGGATTTCATAAATATACTTTCCCTGAAACTGAAAAAGGGAATATTATTCTGGATTTGGTACATGGGATAAACGATAATATCGACAGCCTTTTTTTGGAAAAAATATCAGATACGAAAATTGCCGGGTTCAGGCATCCGTATGGTGGTTTGGACGGAAACCGGACGATGTATTTTTATGCCGAATTCTCACAACCTTTTGAATCATACGGTTTCTATAAAGATGAAAATATGGAGAAAGACGCAACCGCAATTTCAGGAAAAAATGTAAAAGCTCATTTTACTTTCGATACACAAACCGGCAAAGAAGTTATGGTAAAAGTGGCTTTATCCAGAGTTGATATCGATGGTGCAAAAAATAATCTGCAAGAAGAATTGCCCGGCTGGAATTTTAACGAAACCCGAAAACAGGCAACTGATGCCTGGAATGATGAACTTTCCAGGATAGATGTTCAAGGTGGTACGGAAGCGCAGCGAAAGACATTTTATACGGCTTTGTACCACGCACACATTCACCCGAATATTTCGTTTGATGCCGATCGCCGTTACCGGAGCACGGATAAAAAGGTTTACACTGTAACTGATTTTGATAATTATACCACTTTTTCGCTTTGGGATACGCACCGTGCCCTGCATCCGCTACTCACTATTATCGATCAAAAACGCACTAATCAATATATCCGTACTTTTTTGGAAAGGTATAATCATTTTGGCAATCTGCCCATTATGGAGTTTGGAGGAAATGAAGGTTTTGCCATGATTGGTTATCATTCGTTGCCGGTAATTGCTGATGCCTGGGTAAAGGGTATTCGGGATTATAATGACGAGGAGGCTTTTAAGGCAATGAAGAAACTGTCGGAGGGCTTTCGTGATGGAAAAGAGATTTACAAAAAGATAGGGTTTATCCCGTATGAAGAGGAAAGGCAGTCGGTTTCACGAACGCTTGAATATAGCTACGACGACTGGTGCGTGTCGCGTCTCGCAAAGGAGATGAACGAGGATGATTTTAATTTCTATTCGCAGAAAGGTAAATTTTATCAGAATCTTTACTGTGCTGAATCAGGTTTTATGCGTCCACGAGGAAGCGATTATCAATGGTTAACCCCTTTCGATCCGATGGAGGCCACCGAACATTATACCGAAGCAAATGCGTACCAATATTCGCTTTTTGTTCCGCAGGATATCAATGGTTTGATTGAACTTATGGGAGGAAATGCGTCTTTTGAAAAATGGCTTGATAACTGTTTTACAACTGAAAATGATCCATCGAGAATGTATCATTCTGACGTTACCGGAATGATTGGCCAATATGCCCAAGGAAACGAACCAAGTCACCACATGGCGTATTTGTACAATTTTGTGGGGAAGCCGTGGAAAACACAGGAACGTGTGTGGCAAATTATGGATTCGTTTTATACCGATAAACCCGATGGCCTTTGCGGAAATGAAGATGCCGGACAAATGTCGGCGTGGTATATTTTAAGTGCTATGGGATTTTACCAGGTAACTCCGGGGTTAGACTATTATGTTTTAGGTACGCCCCTCTTCGATAAAGTAACCATTCATCTTGAAAATGGTAAAGAGTTTATTATTACTGCAAATAACGTAAATCAGCAAAATAAATATGTTCAGTCTGTTTCGTTAAACGGTCAGGATTATGGCAAATCTTTTCTGAAACACTCCGATATTATGCAGGGGGGCGAATTCCATTTCGAGATGGGTGATCGTCCTTCTGAAAGTTGGGGAATTAGTCCTGACCATTGCCCACGGACTGTCGATTATCCTGCTCCGCCAATGCCAAAAGCAGAATCAAAAGAATTCAGTTTTATTAATTCAACCGAAGTTGTTCTTTCGTGCGACAATATAGGCGCGTCAATTTATTATACTACCGATGGCTCAGAACCATGCGAAACTTCAAATTTGTATGAAAAACCATTTCAGATAAATAAATCCTCGGTTGTAAAAGCCAGGAGTTTTATAAAGGGGATGCACCCCAGTTATCCGGTTTCGCTGGATTTTGAACAGCTTACGCCCCAACCGGCAGTTTCTGTTGGCATGGTAAGTTCAGGTTTGTCATACGAATATTTGGAGGGATATTGTGTGAAAATGGAGGATATGAAAAATTACCCGGTTCTGAAGTCTGGAATAATTCCAACCTTTAGTATTGCGGCAATAAAAGATGACAGGTCGTTTGCATATCGGTACAGGGGTTTTATTAATGTGCCGTTCGACGGGGTTTATGAGTTTTTTGTCAACTCGAATGATGGGGGAATTTTGTATCTCGATGGAAAAATGCTCATCAATAACGATGGTTTTCATAAAACCCAGGAAAAGTGGAAGAAAACCGGTTTGGCAAAGGGATTTCATTCTGTTCAGTTAGACTACTTTCAGATGGGGGGCGCCAAAGCTTTAACCGTAAGCTGGAAAGTACCGGGAAAGGAAAAGGAAGAGATTCCGGCTGGGGTATTATTTCATTAAAATTAATTCGAACCATGAAAAAATTTGCGCAACTGGTATTAAACTTTGAAACACAGATAGTCATGAATAAAAATTTCAAAAATATTTTCAGAAAATTAAGTTTTCTATTGATTTGTTTTTCAGTTATATATAAAGTTGCTGCAATTCCTGTTAAATCTGTTGATCCGTTGGCAAAGGATTACAGTGGTAAAAAAGGAGTGACAATCTATGTTTCCAAAACAGGGGATAACTCTGATGGCAAAAGTTGGGAAAAAGCATTTCATTCAATACAATCGGCGCTATCTGCAATTCCTGATGATAAAGGAGGTCATATCATTATTATCCGCCCTGACAAGTATTTGGAAGCCAATTTATTTCCTTCTCAAAAGGGTGCATCCGGGTCATATAATTTATTGATTGGCGATACCGACGGAAAGCTGGGATCGGGTTCAACTGGCAGAATTATCATCGATTCGGGAGATCCACAAAAAGGATTTAAGAGTTATGATTGGTGGGGAACCATTCGTTCAACAACCAAAGGCTGGCGACCTGAGTTTACAGAGCAGACTTTCTCCAGTCTTGGATGGGATAGATGGATTTTACGAAATCTATATACATCCGGGGGTGATGCCGGATTCTTTTGGGACTTAACTGATAAAAGTGGCGAAGGATTTACTGTAATACTGGAAGATTGTGTTGGCATTGGCCGCGCTTTTGGCGGTGGAGTATGTTATCCTATTGTAAGACCGGATGAACCCAGTATTTTCAGGAGGTGCTACTTCCTTGCACTGGATTGGGTTGGCGATACAGGAGCCGTTCTTGTAGGTGGTTGGGAAAAAAAGATGCCTGAATCACCACATCTGGTTCTGGAAGATTGTACACTTGTTCATCCTGACAATGCATTGGCTATGTCGTATGCAAGTAATTGTGCAAGAGTAAGTGCGATTCGCTGCCGCATGATTGTGCTGAATTTCACACAACCTGAAATGGGGGGTAAATCAACCGGAATAATATGTACACAAGGTCACCGGGATACCGGCAAATTGCATGTTGATTTAGAAGATTGTATTTTAGCCGGTTATAGTGTCACAACACCGGGAGACGACGGAAAAGCCTTGAGCTACACCACCAAAGGGAAAGTTCAGGTATATGTTCAGTTTAGCCAGACAATCACTGAAGGATTCGAAAGAATCAATACTTGGCCGGCAGACCTGTTTGATTTTATAGCAATTCCAAAACCATAATTGAAAAAAAATAGGTTTGTTACGAAAATGATATTCGGAGTAATGTTAAACAGTCTCTAAAATTTGAAAATGAAAAAAATTACGTTTTTGATATTTGGCCTAGTAATATTTACTGCACATTCTGAGAATAATTCTACACAGGAACATTACGAGGGAATTTATTGCTCAGGTACCGGCGATGCAGATTTTTTACGTTTGATTGATGAATCATTTGCTTTTTTTCATGCCAATCCGGTAGTGCCCAATTTAACCATGATTTATAACGGAGACTGGGACACGTTTACCGAAGGTGCCGGCTGGGGGGCCTGGTGGATTCAAAACAGTTACGGGTTTTCCTATGCTGCAACGCCATTTTTGCAGGAACCCTGGATTTCAATTCTTCAACAATCGTGGGATTTGTTTTGGGATAATCAGGGCGATGGCGTTCGAAAGGGACTTTGGGGGGACGGAACTCCAAACAAACTTTCGGAGTTGGTGGCTCCCGACGGAGGATTGGGCGATACAGCGGCTCCCGGGAAAATTATTTACAAACAAGGCGATGGCGATGTAAATATGCACGATTGGTTTTATGAAGCCACTGCCGCTTGTCTGGTTATGCAAGCAGAAATTCTTTTGTCGAACCGCGACAAAGAAGCGCTTGAATACTATCTCCCAAAAATGGAGAGGGCCTGTAATTTTATTGAAAGAACCCGCGACCCGAAAAATAACTTGTTTCTGGTAGGGCCGGCTTGCAATCTTCTGGCTCCGAGCTACGGTGGCGTAAAATTACCCGATGGAACTTTTGGAAAAGGTTATCTTACGGGAGTTTCAGTCACCTATCTGGCCGCTCTCGATCGCATGGTTGAGTTGTATAAAATGACAGACGACCCAGAAAAATTGAGGGAATATGAATACCGCCAGAAGATTACACGCGAATCGCTTCCGTTGTTAATGACTGATGAGGGATATTTTGTAAAATCGGTTGAACCCAATGGAATAAAACATGGCGTTTTAGGCCAGGAACAATTCGGATATCTCGAAGGTGTTGCCAATGCCGATGCAGTGGCGCTTCGTGTTGCAAATGAGCAGACTTCAGAAGATATTTATAATCAGATTGCTTCATTTCCGGCAATCCGCCCGTTTGATTTTCTGCTGACCAATGCACCCGGACTTGATGATACTTACGGAGGCTGGGGAAGAACATCAGGAGAAGGGTTGCAGGGGTTTTGGAAATTTGGCGACTGGGTAAACGGAGGTGTTTGGGGAACCGTTGAAGGGCGGGCAATTTTAATGTATTACCGGCTTGGAAAATTTGAGGATATTCGTCGTTCTGCAGTGCGGGCGATGAAATGGGCAAAAGATTTCAGGATGGATGCACCCTGGTCGCAACAGGGAGAAAATATAAATAATCCATGGTCCGATTCCGGAAAGTTTCGGGTTGGTGGTGTGGCTGTAATGGTGGATAATTTTGCTATTCCGGCTGCCACAATTCGGGGATTATTCGATTATGATTATCGTTCTGATAAGTTGATTCTTCGTCCGCGTATCCCGGGAACAATAACAAAGTTTGTTCAGAATGAACCTGTTCGTTTTGGCGAAAAGAAACTCTACCTGTCGTGTTTGAACGGTGGGCCACATATAAAATCAGTAACGATTAACGGAAAACCGGTTGCCGTTAGTTCCTCCAAGGAAGTTGATTTGTTTTACGAAAATCTTCCGGCAATTTCAAAAATTGAAATTATTACTGAAGGGGGCTGGCCTTTGGAAAAATCTACTGTGGATTATCCGTCCATCCCTGAATTGCTAAGTACCGAAAAAGAATATAAAAAAGTAGATTTAAAGTTGCCTGAATCCCTTCAGAAACCTTATCAAGTGCTTCTCAAAATGCATTCAAAGCTTGAAAATAATTCAAATGCAACTTCTGACTTGGCATTTCTGGATGAGACGATAAAATCGTTTTCCAGTTGTGGAGTCAGGACTCTGATGGATCCCGGAAAAGGCTATTACCGAACAATTACCTCGGGAAGGAAAGAGGGTATTAATAATTTTTACGGGCAGGCGGCTTTAACCATGTTCAATGGTTTTGCTAAACGAATGGAGAATTACGCAACAAACGGAAATGCCGATCAAAAGGATATAGCAGCATCTTTTTATAAAATCAGGAATCAAATTGAGAATACTAAATAATAAAATACAATTACTAAACTGAAACAGACAAAAATGAATAAAGCATTAATTTTTATACTTATCATAACCCTTTCGGCATGTGCAGGGAAAAAGAACGAAACTGATTATACAAAATTGGTTGATCCAATGATTGGTACAGGCGGCCATGGGCATACTTTCCCCGGAGCAACCCTGCCATTTGGTATGGTGCAAATAAGTCCTGATACACGTTGGGAAGACTGGGATGGCTCATCGGGTTATCATTATTCGGATAAAACCATTATGGGTTTCAGCCAAACTCACCTGAGCGGAACAGGGGCTCCTGAATATTGCGATGTGCTTTTTATGCCTACTGTTGGCGAAATTCAAATGTTACCCGGCGATGAGAAGGATTCAAAAACCGGTTATCGTTCAGCGTTTCGTCATGAAAATGAAAAAGCTTCGCCCGGTTATTACAGTGTTTTGTTAGATGATTATAATGTGCTGGCTGAAATGACTGCAACAACCCGATCAAGCATGCAGCGTTACACTTTTCCCAAAACGGAAGATGCCAATGTTATTATCGATCTGAAAAACCGTGACCATGTACTTGAATCCAACATCGAATTTATCAGCGATACTGAAATTCAGGGCTTGCGTAAGTCACGCCGCTGGGCAACCGAACAGTTTGTGTATTTCTATGCAAAATTCTCAAAGCCATTTCAATCGTATGGCATTGCCGTTAACGATTCTTTAGTGGATGGAATAAAAAAAGCGGAAGGGCAGAACATCCGGGCTTTTGTACATTTTAATACCAAAAAGGATGAGCAGGTTTTGGTAAAAGTTGGCATTTCGGCGGTAGATGTTGAAGGGGCAAGAAAAAATCTTGAAACTGAAAATCAGGGATGGGATTTTGAAAAAGTGGCAGGTAATGCCAAAAAAGAATGGAACACTTTTTTATCAAAGATTGAAGTGGAAGGCGGCACCGAAAAACAACGCCGGATTTTTTATACCGGTTTATATCACACCGCAATTGCACCCAATATTTTTATGGATGTGGATAGAAGATATCGCGGTGTCGATCACCAGGTTCACAAAGCGGAAGGATTCGATAA
>CAYWBV010000181.1:4030-8162 GCA_964455785.1 uncultured Maribellus sp. | reverse complement strand
TTGTTTTTCGGTTTCAACCGCGAAAACGATTCATTTCGGTAGGAAAGGGTTACGTGGTTTTGCTCCATCAAAAGCAAGGCCGATTCCACCGCCGAGTCGCCCCCGCCAACCACTACAATTTTTTTCCCCGAAATCAATTCGGGTTCGAGCAACCGGTAAGCTACTTTTGGTAAATTTTCACCGGGGATGTTTAGTTTCCGGGGCGAACCACGGCGCCCGATGGCCAGCAAAACACGCTGGGTTGAATACTGGTTTCCATCTTTTGTTAAAACCGAAAAACCGCCGTTTTCCTGTACTATTTTTTCCACCTTTTTATTTTCGTGAATCTGGATTTCGTGTTTTTGTAAAATACTGTTCCACAAATCGAGCAGCTCTTTTTTACTGGTTTCGTAGAGTTTTACTTTTCCATAAAGCGGGATGTCCATGGCCGAAGTCATAACTACTTTTGCCCGGGGAAAAGTAAACACTGTTCCGCCAAGCGAGTCCTGTTCCAGTGTAACGGTTTTTAAATGATGTTTTTTGGCTTCCAGCGATGCCGAAATTCCGGCAGGTCCGGCGCCAACAATAACAAGGTCAAATTCGGCCCTGCCTTTTTGGTCGAGACTTTTTAATATATTATTCACAGCTTGTTTCCCCTGTTCTACCGCATTTTTAATCAAACCCATTCCGCCCATCTCACCGGCAATAAAAATTCCTTTTACGTTCGATTCAAAAAACGGGTTGACGTGCGGAAGGTCAACTCCGCGTTTTTCAGTCCCGATAAACAACGAAATAGCTTCGGTAGGGCAGGCGTGAAAACAGGCCCCGTGACCGACGCAACGACTTGCATTGATAACCGTTGCTTTTCCGTTTCTGATTCCCAGAATATCATGTTCCGGACAAGCCCGGATACAAGCGCCGCTTTGAATACACGAATTGACATCTACCACCGGATGAAGTGAAACCGGCTCATAAAATCCTTCCTCTTTGGCAACCCTGATTTTTTCGTCAACTACTTTCGATTCACGCCTGAGTTTTCGAAGATAGATATAGAAAACCGCCAGTAAAAAGAGACCAACCGCACCATAGATTATTATTTTCTCGATGATGTTTTCCATAGTTCAGAAGATCCATTTATATCCGAAAATTACTGCTACTGCAATATGAATTATCATAATCACCAACATGATGATGGCAAAAGGCAGGTGCGCCACATGCCAGTAGCGCAGAAAATTCTGCATGGTCGAAAGCCAGTCGATTCTACGGGCTATTATAATTTCGCTTTTTATCACCCGGATGATAGCCCGCAAATTTTTTTGAGGAATATTTTTCTTCTTTAGTTTCGATTTTACCTCTTTAATTAATTTATTCTCAAATTGTACCCTCTGGACAATTCGTGTAAAAAAATTCATTTTTCCCGGTTCTGTTTTGCCATTTAAAGAAACGGTCAGAAGAGAAAGGATTTCGGCATCGAGCCTGAAATTTTTTTCGAGCTCTTCATAGAAATCCTGTTTCCGGCGGTTCAGTTCATTTAAACTTAGTTCGCGCCCCTCGATAGTACGGGGTATTTGCAGATAAATAAACCGTCCGATTATCCCGCTGGCTACCACGGCCACCATACTCCAGAAACTTACCGAAACAAGGCCGCCAAATTTGAAAGAGGTATGAAATAATACCAAAACAGGGCCAAGCGTACAAAGAAAGATATGAAACTCGAGCCAGTATTTTAAATACCCGATACGCGACAGACGGCGGATTCGTTTGCGCGCCATATAACCGAAAACGCCGGTTAGTATCAACACCGAACCTAAGATTCCAATTCCGTGACCAATAAAACCGCTGGGTTTCAGCACGGCATTTTTTTCATGAAAAAAGCGCTCTTCAAGATTTGTCGAATAATAATCAATCCCATAAAATAGCAGAAGCGCAAAAACAACAACGGTAACAACAACAAGTGTCGAAATATAAACCCGATGAGTTGTCTTGTTCATTAACCTCTGTTTTTAAAAGGATTGCGTGTTAAAATTAAACATATTTTACTATCTAAATACGTAAATAAAAACGCGTTTCGTATTTTAAAATCATTCCAAATTGAAAAGGTAAAAATATTTTTTTCGACAAAACTTATTTTATACTATGTCTGTTTTGACGGATTCTATGGTGAAAAATTATGTAGAAATCTTTTGATCTGATTTTAACTGGCTGTCGCTGGTTTCTGTTTTTCTGATTTTTCCGAAAACCGGTTCCTGCAAGTGGGTTATATTGCTGAATTAAAGATAAAAGTCTCTGTATTGACTTTAATGTCTATTTGGCGTATATTTGCTCGGGACCTTTCCAATCCTGTAAACGAAATGAAAATAGGGCAGCTTAAGAACGTGAATTATATTGGAGGGATTGTAATCATTCTGGCGTTTGTATTTTTATACTTTTCCTACTTTTTCATTTATATCCCGCGACAGGAATCGTTGCTGCAACAGAGGGCTTTTCGTATTCTGAAAGAATATGGAAACAACATGTCGGACAAAAACAACTACTATAAAAACCATTTTAAAAATTACGGCCTTTATTATAAAATCCGTTTTTTTAGTCAGTCCGATTCCATTGCCAGGAAAGATGGGCTGAACCATAACGATTCGATAAAGTTTGACGAAGTCAGAGAAGTGGTTGACGGACTCTACGCATACGTTATTAACGATACGCGGGAAGAAGACTTGAATGAATCCCTGGTCTTTTCAAATGACGACGATCGTTTATTTCTGAATTTTAATACACAGATACCGGCATCCCCCAATGAAGAATCCATCCGTTCGGTTAAACAGCTTTATACAAGTAAAAGTGGTGGAACAGAAACTGAGAAGTTATTAAACTGGCCGGTAACGTACAAAGTTCCTGTAAAAATATTTATGGAGGGCCTTGTGTTTGACGAACTTTTTCAGACCATCGTTTTATTTGACGAATCGGGGGTTTATTACAATTCCAATCTCGAATTTGTAACCGACATTACCAATACCAAGGCATTGTGCGATAGTGTGGAAAATGCACAGGGAGGTATCTGGAAAACCTTAAATATCAGGGGTGAAGACAAACATATTATGATTCTTCCGATTGACTTTCTTGGAAAGCGGTTTTGCCTGGCCGGATTTATTGTCGGTTCGAAATACACAGCCAAAACAAGAACTATCAACAATCAGTTGCTCATTTTTATTGCAGCGATTTTGCTTCTTATATTAATCGGTCTCCCGATCTTAAAAGTTATTTTTATCGATCAGAAGGAACGGTTAAATACCATGGATGCAAGTGGCGGTACCATCTCCACGGTTTTCGGAATAGGATTGCTGGTTCTTATTACCATTGGAATTTTAAAACATACATACGTTGACCGCACATCATTATCAGATCGGATCATTCGCATTTCGGATAATTTGTATAAAAATGTTACGTCGGATATCGATTCCATAAAAAATCTGTACATCTCCATTTGCGATTCAAACGCGGTAAAAACGTCGCACTTATCCCAATACGCCAGGAAGATTATTGTTGCGAAGGACAAAAAATTCCAGCAATATGGCGATTCCATCATGAAAAGTCCGTTCCCGTTAAACGAAATCATTTTAATTCATTCAGACGGAATTGTTTCAAAAGCAGTAACCAGCACCCCTTTTTCTGAGGTTGTGCCCATCGATCTTAGCGAACGTCAGTATTTTATCAATGTCAAAGATTCGCGGAAAGCATGGCCGTCAGTTCAAAACATGAAATTTTATATTGAATCCATAAAATCATACAATACGGGCGATGGAGAAACGGCCATTTCATTTCATACCGAAAGATTTGAGTCCTTGCCGGTGCTGGCTATCACATCAGCCATTCCTTCGTTGTATCACCAGGTCCTGCCAAAAGACGTCGAGTATCTGGTGATCAACAATTCAGGTAAAGTTTTATACCATTCTATAAAAACAAAAAACCTGCACGAGAATTTTTTGGATGAATCAGGTTCGGACAACCGCTTAAAAGTAGCGCTGGATTTACGGACTGAAGATATTTTCCAGATTGACTACAATGAAAAAAAGTGGCTGGCCCGGATTCTGCCGCTGGAAGACACGCCGCTTTTTCATATTACATTGATTGATTTAACCCAAACCGATAATAAAAATGC
>CAYWBV010000181.1:2726-3930 GCA_964455785.1 uncultured Maribellus sp. | reverse complement strand
TTTTATTGTATCAGCTTATTTTTATCGTTTACACTTCTTTCGTTTCGCTGATTTTTTTGAAAAGAGGCGAATTTGATATTCGGAAGCTCATCCGAAGGGATTATTTCCCTGAAAATATAATTCTCTCCATTGTTATTTTGTTGGTTTTTGCTCTTTTGTGGAAATTCAGTTCAAGTTGGATTGTTGTTGCTCCTCCTCTTGCCGGGTTATTCCTGCTGACGATGTTTCTGCCTGTTATCCTCCAGCGGGTGAAACGTGAAAAAACAGATGAAATGGTTACAGACAATCCGAAGGCGTCAAAAATAAGAAGAACATACCTTGGGTTTCTTTTTTTGTGGCTTGCGAGTTTATCTGCGATACCTGTTATCCAATATTACTTTTCCATCAAAAACCAGGAAGAACTCTACTGGAAGCAGGAACAGCTTTTTTTTGTTGCACAGAAAAATTTAGCGTTGCAAAAAAAGTTCAGCAAATATACGGAAACGCCGTGGTTTAAAAGTATCCAGGGGAATGGCCTCGACAGTTTAAAAGTTGCTGTTTCCCCGACCACCAGTACTCAACTACCCACATCCCTGAGTTCGGTCGAAAAAATGAACCAGGCCGATTACATTTATGCCATGCTCCCCGATCCGGTTACCCATAATTACGGCAGCCGCCTGTTGATGAATGGCACAAATTATACCGGCGAGTGGGTGTTGAGAGATTCGCTCGTATATACCCGCGGGGGCGAGGAGGGTGTTGTTTCTGTAACTTCAAATCAAAGCCAGAAAGTGGGGGTTGTCCCCTGGGTGATCAGGATATTTTTTGCGTTTGTAATATTTGCCGTTTCCATTTGGGTTCTTTTAAAATACATTGCATCGGTGCTGCTTAATTTGAATGTGGAAAACCGTAAGGTTCAAAAAATATCGTGGGTTGAAACCCTATTTGGAAAAAATCCGGTCAACCGAATCCTATTACATTCGTTTCATGGGGATCATTTTTTGAGAAAAGCCACCGATTATTACAATGAACCCAAAACCGCCGGCAAAAAACAGGTCCGAACCATAAAAACAATTACCTCCGGCCAATTGGCAGACCCGGATTTTGATGTCCAGGATTTAGTTTCTCAAACTGGTACGATTCTCTGGATCAGTGGGTTTGATGAATCGGTTTATGAAATAAATAAACATGAGCCGTTATTGGATCGTTTGCTTGACATTAGTCG
>CAYWBV010000181.1:1170-2626 GCA_964455785.1 uncultured Maribellus sp. | reverse complement strand
TCAACCATTTGGGATAATCTAACCAGTTACGAAAAAATAGTTTTGTATGATTTGGCCGATGACGGTTTGCTTAACCGGAAAAACAAACAAATTATAAATCAACTGATCGACAAACAGCTTATTGTTACACAACCTTATCCAAAACTGTTCTCCGACGGGTTTACCCATTTTGTGGCACACCGCCTTAACCCTTCTGAAGTAAAAACCATCGAAAATAAATTGGGCCTGCATAACAAATGGCGTAACATGAGGTACCTCATTCTACTGATACTTGTTCCACTGGCAGCGTTTATATTTATCTCGCAGGGGTTTTCAATCGAAAAAATATTTGGAATATTTGCCGGGGTACTTACCGTTGTTACCGGAGCGATGAAATTATTCGACAGTCATATTTTCAGGCAAGCTTCCGAATAGCGGTAGTTAAAAAGATGATTCTCCGGTTCTAATTTTGCTGATTTTTGTCCGCCAGCAACTGTTCGTCCTGCCATTCAATTTGCAAGAGTTCGTTCATCAGCGAATCTTTCAGAATAACATACTGGGCCATATTTTCTTCTTTAACCGGTTTTGTAGGCGGGGCTTCCATTTTTAGCGGGTCGATGGGGCTTCCGTTCTTAAAAACCCTGAAATCGAGATGCGGGCCGGTCGATAACCCCGTTGATCCCACAAAACCAATCACCTGCCCCTGTTTTACCCGCGCTCCGGGTGTGATACCCTGGGCAAAACCGGAAAGGTGCATGTAGGAAGTGGTATAAACCGAGTTGTGTTTAATTTTTACATAGTTTCCTCCGCCGCCAGCCTGAAAAGCCCTGGCGATAACTGTTCCATCCCCGATGGTCATCACCGGGGTACCTTTGGGCGCAGCGTAGTCCACGCCGTGGTGCGGCCTCCGGATACGCAGGACCGGGTGCATCCTTCCATGCGAAAACCGCGAGCTGATACGGAAATAGTCAAGGGGCGCCTTTCGGAAAGCCCGGCGCAGGCTGACACCGGTTTCGTCATAATAATCGAACCGGTCGTCCTGGAAAAAACGGAACGCAAAATGTTCCTTGCCGTAATGATCAAACTGAACGGCATAAATCTCACCCAGCCCGATGGAAACCGAATCCACAAAAAGTTCTTCGTAAACCACCCGGAAACGGTCGCCTTTCTGAATGCCGAAAAAGTCGATGGTCCAGGCATAAATATCCGACAATTCGAGCGCCAGCATGGGATCGAGTTGGTTGTCGGTCATGGTGTTCCACAACGACGACTTTATTTTGCCTTGTGCGGTGCGGCGTTTTACTTCTATCTCTTTTTCGCCCCGATAGACCCGCAGCGAATCAAAAAGTTCGTAAACAAAATATTCGGTGGCCGAATTTTCATACACAAAATACTTGACTTGCCGGAGTGAGTCGGGTGTCAGAAAAAAAGTATAGTTGTTGCCGCTTTTTATTTTACGGACATCAAAAACAGGTTG
>CAYWBV010000181.1:0-1070 GCA_964455785.1 uncultured Maribellus sp. | reverse complement strand
CAAATCGCAAAACACGAGTGCCAGATCTCAAACGAGGTTCAAATTCCAAATCATAAGGGTTCAAAAGGAGTTGGTTTCGGATTTTGATTATCGGTTTGAATGTTGAATTTACAGCCTCAGTTTTTCAAAACCCTGTCCGTAAACGCCCATCACACTTCCCATCGAAATAAAAGCGTTGGGGTCGATTTCCTTAATTTTCCGGAAGATGGCGCTGGTCTCTTTCTTTTTAACAATCGACATCACTATTTTGATGTTTTCTTTGGTGTACCAACCAACCCCGTCGAAAACAGTAACTCCCCGCACCGCTTCTTTGGTGATAAAGTCGGCAATCTCTTCATATTTAGCCGAAAAGATAAACATTTGCGCGCTTCGGTTGGCCCCGCTCAGAAACGAGTCGAGCGAATACGAAACCACCCACATCGAAACATAACCGTAAACCAGTTTTTCGGGCGACTGGAACACAAAATACGAAGATGCAATAATCACCACATCGCAAAGCATAATTATTTTTCCCGGGCTGATGTTCCGGTACTTCATCACAATCATGGCAAAAATGTCGGTGCCGCCGGTGCTGCCGCCGCGCGAAAAAACGATACCCAGCCCGATTCCGCCCGACATCCCGCCCAATACGGCCGATAAAAATGTGTCGTCAACCAGTGGTTCTTTCAGGACGTTCTGAAAAACAGCAAAAAACACGGTCAGGACAATAATGCTGTAAATGGTTTTGAAACCGAAGTTGGCGCCGAGGATTTTAATGGCCACCAGCACCAGCACAATGTTGACGGCAAGGTAAGTGACACTTACCGGGATTTTTACCGCGTAATAAAGTACTGCGCCAACGCCGCTGACCCCTCCGCCGGTTATCTCGGCCGGGATGAGGAACAGCAACCATCCCAGGGCAAACATCAGCAATCCGAAAGTGATGAAGGTGTAATCCTTAATTGTGGTCGTTAGTTTTGGATGCATTTCGATAAATTCTGTAACCATCGCAAAATAAATGATTTCCTGTAAATTATAATCTAAAACGGGCGCAAAAGAACAAACGGATTTGATAATAATTGGTGAGGTTT
>CAYWBV010000180.1:2290-8186 GCA_964455785.1 uncultured Maribellus sp. | reverse complement strand
GACGGAACCATAAAATGGCAGGTTCCTTACGGACGCTCGTGGAACCAGTCGTTTCCCGACACCCGCAGCACCGCCACCATCGACGGAGATCGCATTTATGTACAAAGCGGCACCGGCAGGCTGGTTTGTATTGAACGGGCCACCGGGAAAGAAATCTGGGCAGTTGATGTTGACAAGGAATTCGAATGTGAATACCATGTTTGGGGAAATTCGGAAACCCCGCTGATTGTTGACGACAAGGTAATCTGCACACCCGGAGGAAAAAAAACAAGCGTGGTCGCCTTTAACAAAACGACTGGCGAAGCGGTATGGCAAAGTAAGCCGGTGGGTGGCCCGCGGTCCTACATATCGGCAACTATATATGAATTTAACGGGCACAGGTTTGTTCTGGCCGCCACTGCTTCGCACCTGATTGCACTTCAGCCGGAGTCGGGTGAGATAGCATGGAGTTACAAGTACTGGAAACCGGTGGAATGGGAATGGCAGGACAACGGTCTGATCTGGACGAACACTCCCGTTTACAGGAACAATGAGATCTTTATATCGATGGGCTACGATTATCCTGCCGTAATGCTGACCATGGATTCAACCGGAACCTCGGTTGCCGAGAAATTTATTGATCACACATTAGACAACCACATCGGTGGGTTGGTCGTTTCCGAAGGATATATTTATGGTTCCAACTGGTTTAACAACTCGAACGGAAGATGGGTTTGTATGAATTGGGATACAGGCGAAATCAAATATGTGGCCGACTGGGGCAGCAAAGGCCCCGTTGTTATGGCCGACGGACTGTTGTATGCTTACAACGAGAAGGGAAATGTAGGTTTGATAAAACCCGACCCTGATGGTTTCCAGGTCATCAGTCAGTTTAAAATCACCAAAGGCAGCGGGCCGCATTGGGCGCACCCTTTTATCTCCGATGGTAAATTGTTGGTCCGCCATGGCGAAGTACTGATGGTGTACAACATTAAAGAGAAATAATGTAATAAAGAGATGCCTGAATGCGCATTTCCTCAGTTTATAAATAAGAACCACAAAATCATCGATGAAATTTATTTTTACCATATCTTTTTTGTTCGTCACGGTAGTTCTGTTTTCACAGGATATTGTTGAATTCCGGGGGATAAACCGCACCGGGGTTTACAACGAAACCGGTTTGCTGAAACAGTGGCCCGAAACCGGCCCGACCCCGGCACTAAAAATAGAAGGAATCGGGAAAGGGTATTCTCACCCCATTTTAGTGAACGGAACCATTTTTATCACCGGGATAAAACAGGATACAACCGATATTCTTTCTGCATACGACATGCAGGGTAAATTGCTTTGGGAAACTTCGTATGGCCGTTCCTGGAATAAATCATATATCGACAGCCGTGTCACCCCGACTTTTGAAAACGGCAAACTGTATGTTTCCAGCGGAACTGGCCAGGTCAACTGTATCGAAGCAAAATCCGGGGAAATCATCTGGCAGGTGGATGTTATAAAAAAATACGGCGGCGAAATTTACGACCACGGCGATGCGGAAAATCCGCTGATTGTTGATGATATGGTCGTTTATACCACCGGAGGTGAGGAAAATACGCTGGTTGCCCTTGGCAAAACCGATGGTTCGCTGGTGTGGAAAACCAAAAGTCTCGGCGGGGCAAAATCGTATGCTTCGCCGGTTCTTGTCCGGCACAACGGTATAAACATTGTTTTGGTACAAACCACTGAAAATCTCATTGCTGTAAATTCGGCAAACGGAGAAATTCTTTGGCACTACAACCTCATCCGGTTTCATTTGCACAGTCAGGGAGTAGGCGCTAATACCAATCCGCCGCTTTGTTTTAACGACGAAATTTTTGTCACCAGCGGATACGATCATCCCGGGACTAAACTTCAACTTTCGGAAGATGGAAAATCGGTGAAAGAAATCTGGAGAAACGATACCCTCGACACGCACCACGGAGGAGTGGTTTTGGTTGACGGGAATTTGTACGGTTCGAACTGGCAGAATAATGCCAAAGGCCGCTGGGCCAGCGTAAACTGGGAGACCGGTAGAACCAACTGGGAACAGGAATGGTTCAACAAAGGTTCTACTGTTTTTGCCGACGGGATGCTTTACATTTACGAAGAAAAAAGCGGAAATATAGCTCTTGTGGAACCGAACCCGGGCGGCATGAAAATTATCAGTACTTTTAAGTTGAACGAAGGAGCCGGGCCGCATTGGGCGCATCCGTATATTGCTGATGGAAAATTATTTATCAGGCACGGTAATGTTTTAATGGTTTATAATATTAAAAGTGAGGGTTAATTTTTTTTGAAAGATGAGATGGAAGAAAGATAAAACTTTTGCAGCGTTTTTTCAAGGCCAATTACCCGATAATCTGTTCTAAAAATATGAATACAAAACGTATCATCAACAGTACACTTCTTCTCCTCAGCCTCATTGGTTTTGTTTTTATATTCTGGTGGTTGAATACCGATCCCACGAGGGATTTTACAATCAATGTGGAAGGCGCCGATAATCGTGGCCGTGATGATACTGCACAGATGGTTGACATTGGCGAAATTTTTATTCAATACACTTCCGAATATGAAAAACTTTCGGAGACCTGGCCTCGATTCAGGGGAGCCGATTTCGACAATATTTCAAAGTCTCCGGTAAAACTGATAAACAAGTTTGGCGCGGAAGGACCGAAATTAGTCTGGAAAGTCGAATTAGGCGAAGGTCATTCCGGTGCGGCGATATATGAAGGATTAGTTTATGTTTTGGATTACGACGAAGAAAAACGTGCCGATATGTTGCGCTGTTTTTCGCTTGTCGATGGAAAAGAACAATGGACGCGGGGCTATCGTCTGAATATCAAGAGGAACCACGGAATGTCGCGCACAATTCCGGCGGTTACTGAAAACTATATTGTTACCATTGGCCCCATGTGTCATGTAATGTGCCTCGATCGTGAGACAGCGGATTTACGCTGGGGGCTAGATGTGGCCAAAGAATACGCATCGGAAATTCCGTTGTGGTACACCGGTCAGTGTCCCCTGGTCGATAACAATGTGGCTGTTATTGCCACCGGCGGAAAAGCGCTGATGGTGGCCATCGACTGCGAAACAGGCGCAAAGTTGTGGGAGGCGCCTAACCCCAATGGATGGAAAATGTCACATTCATCAGTTCTTCCGTTTACATTCGGAGGTCGAAAAATGTATGTTTACAGTGCGGTTGGAGGACTGGTTGGTGTGGCCGCCGACGGTGACGACGCAGGAAAGATACTTTGGGAAACTCCGGCCTGGAACCATTCGGTGGTGGCACCATCGCCCGTTTGTATGCCCGATGGAAAAATATTTATGACCGCCGGATACGGGGCGGGAAGTATGATGTTGCAACTCAGTGAAAACAACGGAAATTTTTCCATCGAACCCATTGTGGAATATAAACCCAGCGAAGGGCTGGCATGCGAGCAGCAAACGCCGCTGTACTGGAACGGGCACTTGTTCGGGATACTTCCCAAAGACGGCGGGACATTACGTACGCAGTTGGTTTGCGTTCATCCCTCCAACCCTAAAAAGGTGATCTGGTCGAGCGGAAAGGAAACCCGTTTTGGGCTTGGTCCCTACTTTATGGCCGACAATAAATTGTTCATTTTGAACGATGACGGGACACTCACTGTTGCCACGCCGAGCATAAAAAACTTCATCCGGCTCGACCAGGTGAAAGTGATTGAAGACGGGCACGATGCCTGGGCGCCGTTTGCAATAGCCAACGGATATTTGATTCTGCGCGATGCAAAAACGATGGTTTGTATCGATTTGAACGTTTAATTCTTTAAAATGAAGAACAAGGGAATTATAATTTTTCTGATAGTTCTGGCGGTAGTAATCGTTGCCGTAATGATGAGTGATTTTTTATCCGACCGCCCGGATAAAAGAGACGCAAATCCTTATGAATACAACGTGGACGAGTTTAAGGAAGTGGCGCCGGAACTCATTTTTTATAAGGAAGCAAAAAATTTTAAAATTGGTTTTGAAAAACCTGCCGGAATAGACATTCGAAATGACAGTATTTTTCTGGTTGGCGACAAAAGTTTAAAGATTGTAGATTGTAACGGAGTTCTAATCAACGAAATTAGTCTGCCAGACCAACCACAAACCGTAGAAAGCGCCGAAGGGCTCATCTATGTAGCTTTCGAAAAACAGGTACTGGTTTATTTTTCAGACGGAACTTTGCTCCGCGAATGGGAACCTCTGCATGAAAATTCACTGATTAAGGCCATTTCGGCGTTCGGAGGAAATGTTTTTGTAGCCGATGCCGGAATGCGGAAAGTATATCACTTTTCTAAAGAAGGTGAACTCCTGAATGAATTTGAGGGAAAAAGCGGTGACGATGTTCTACATGGATTTATTGTTCCAAGCCCGTATTTTGATTTGGACATTAATCCTGACGGCGATCTTTGGATAGTAAATCCGGGAAAACATGCGCTGGAAAATTATACCTTCGGGGGAAATTTGCGCTCGCACTGGGAAAATACAGGCATCAATATCGAAGGATTTAGCGGATGCTGCAACCCGGCCCATTTTACTTTTTTGTCCGACGGAAGTTTTGTAACCAGTGAAAAGGGGATGGTGCGTCTGAAAATATATAGACCATCCGGCGAGTTTTCGGGTGTTGTCGCCGCGCCAAATCAATTTAAGGATGAGGGTGAGGCGCCGGATGTTGCGGTTGATAATGCAGGTAATATTTATGCTCTCGATTTCGACCGAAAGATTTTAAGAGTATTTGAACCAAAATAATAAACCATATAAAATGGACAGGCAGAATCGCGGGTTTGGCAACACTTCCATCTTCCGGCTTCTGGCTTCCAACTTAAAACGATGACACGGAAAGATTTTTTTAAAGCAGGTGGAAGATTATTGCTGCTGGGCGGAATAACTGCTTCGGCGGGTTACCTTGTTGTCAATAAGAGAGTTTCGGCCCGTTGTTCAGTTTCTCCCACGTGCGAAAATTGCGGAAAGTTTTCAAAATGTGTTCTGCCGCAGGCAAAGGAGGTGGAAAATGGAAAAAAACAGTAAATCAAAAAACCGGAGGGAATTTCTCCAGAGTGGTATCCGCCTTTCGCTGGCGCTGGCATTGGGCAGCGTGAGCGGATTGGCGCTCAGCAAGGTAATAAAAGATGATTACGTTTGGCAAATCGATCCGTTTGAATGTACGCAATGCGGACGTTGTGCCACCGACTGTGTGATGTCGCCTTCGGCCGTAAAATGTTTACATGCGTTCGATTTGTGCGGATATTGCGACTTGTGTGGCGGCTATTTAAAACCGGATGCAAACGCGAGAACAACGGCTGCCGAAAATCAACTTTGTCCCACCGGCGCCATTGAACGCAGATATATCGAAGAACCCTACTTCGAATATCATATCAATGTGGATTTGTGTATCGGGTGTGCCAAATGTGTAAAAGGTTGTACCTCGTTCGGAAACGGATCGATGCACCTGCAGATTATTCATGACATTTGCCTCAACTGCAACGAATGTTCCATTGCCCGGGTTTGCCCTTCCAATGCCATAAAAAGGGTGAAAGCGAGTGAAGCGTACAAGGTAAAAGGCGATTTTACTAATAAACCAAAAGCCTGAATCAAAAGAAAAAGAACCATGAAGAAACTGAGATACCTGTTTTTTCTTATCCTGTTGGGGCTTACAACCATTTCTGCATTTGCACAGCAGCAGCGTTTTCCGAAACCGGAGTTTGATTCCGGTTACACCCAGCCGACTCCCGAAACACCCGAACCGCGGGCGCTGTCGATGGAATATTTCGATGTTTTGGTTTTGTTGATTGTTCTTTCGCTGGCCACTTATTTTGTGCTTAAAAGAAGATCGAGACAGGGAATATTGTGGCTTTCGGTTTTTACCTTA
>CAYWBV010000180.1:0-2190 GCA_964455785.1 uncultured Maribellus sp. | reverse complement strand
TAATTCGGGCTAAATTTTATACCGGAAGTATGATTGCCGGAGGATTTTTAGGGTTGGTTATCGGAGTTACTTTATTGAATACGGTGGTTTTCCGCAAACGCCAGGATTACGAACCACACAAGGGAAACTGTTACAGTTGCGGGCGATGTATGGATTTTTGCCCGGTTGAAAAATAATGTAATAAATGGAGAGAGAATTTCAAATATCGGAATTTAACCGTTGGGTAAATGAATTAAAACAAAAGGTACATATTGCCCGGCAAAAAGTTGCTTTGTCAATTAATTCTCAACTTCTTGAACTTTATTGGGAACTGGGAAAAGAACTTGCAGAAAAACAAAAATATTCTGATTGGGGAAGCAATTTTATTGAACAGGTTGCTACAGAATTGAAACATGAATTTCCGGAAATAAAGGGATTCTCGCGCCGTAATTTATATGCAATCAAACAGTGGTATCAGTTTTATTCTGAAGAGTATCAATTTGTGCCACAGGACGTGGCACAAATTCCGTGGGGACATAACCGACTGATAATTACCAAAATAAAAAATGTCGGTGAAGCTTGTTTTTATTGTGCCGAAACAATAAAAAACGGATGGGACAGAGATACCCTTGAAATAATGATTACTAGCAATCTTTATACAAAGTCGGGGAAGACCACCAATAATTTTATAAATACACTACCTGAAAAACAATCAAAAATTGTCTCGCAAACTTTTAAAGATCCCTATAACTTTGACTTTTTGGGTTTGTACGAAGATGCCCTGGAAAAAGCCATAGAAGATGAACTGGTAAAACATATTACCCAGTTTTTGCTCGAGTTAGGAAAAGGATTTGCATTTGTAGGAAGCCAGTATAAAATTGAAATAAGTGATAAGGACTATCACATTGATTTATTATTCTATCATCTGGAATTAAGAAGTTATATTGTGATCGAGTTAAAATCTGGCAAATTTAAACCGGAATATGCCGGCAAATTGAATTTTTATTTATCAGCGGTCGATAGTCAGCTTAAGAAACCAGTTGATAATCAGTCGATAGGCATTATTCTCTGCAAAAAGAAAGATAAAATTGAAGCAGAATATGCTTTGCGCGATATTAATAAACCGATGGGAACCAGTGAATATCGGTTGAATGATATAATTCCCGAAGATTTCAAAACAAGGCTGCCTTCCATCGAGGAAATGGAAACAGGATTGACCAAAAAGATCAGAAAAGAACAGGATGTTTAAATTGGATAAAAATGAAATTCAACAAATATGACCATTAACGATAAAATCAAACTATCACAAAACGTTGCCGTTATAGCAGGGATATTCTGCTCGGTAGTGGCTCTGCTGCTGTTGCTCAATTTCTGGCAAATATCCAAAACAGATCCCATCGAAAGTAAAGCGCTCGAAGTACTTGTCCAGCGGCTAAAAGAAGAACCCGACAACGATGGGTTAAAAACTGAAATCCGCAACTTCGATTTGCTGGCCCGAAAAGCCTATTTTAACAGTCAGTGGCAGGTGAAAACAGGCGCATATTTACTCCTTTTTGGTGCTATTGTTTTGGCATTGGCGCTACGGGTTTATTATTCTTTAAAATCAAAAATTGAACAACCGGATACCGTTCTGGAAAACGAAATTGCCAGTCGTATTTTGGCGCAGAAGTGGATACTTATCATGGGAATTGTGTTTCTTTTGCTTGCGTTTGGCTCCTCTTTTCTCACCGTCAATTATTTGAATTTGTTTGATGTTGAGAATGAAACGGCACAAGTTGCCCCCACACCCGGGGATCAGGGAATTCAGGTTATTGAAGTGGGCGGGGCCCCTGCTTCGGATGGCAGTGAAATTTCACAAAACGAAACACCGGCGGTGGAAACACTCGAAGCGGCAGCAGCAGAAATAACGGGTGCCGGTGAAAATAAAGATTTACCGGTACAAACCCCGGCAGCGAAAGAAGAGACGATACTACCGGCCTCCCCGGCTTCGTCAGGTTTTAGCCTGGCCGATCTTCAGAAGAACCACAATTCTTTCCGTGGTCCGCTTGGGCAGGGTGTAAGTTTTCATAAAAATATCCCGACAAAATGGGATGGCGCCGCCGGGACGAATGTTCTCTGGAAATCACCGGTTCCAAAAAATGGTTTTAATTCGCCGGTTATCTGGGGCGATAAAGTTTTTATTGCCGGGGCCGACAACCAAAGCCGCGAAGT
>CAYWBV010000179.1:3888-8309 GCA_964455785.1 uncultured Maribellus sp. | reverse complement strand
GTGGCAAGAAAATGAAGCGCCTGAACTGCCGTATTCCGTCTATTTTGAACTAATTTCCCTTTGGAATCTATAAAATTCAGGGCAGAAAAAAAAGGTTTCAGAAAAGGGTGAAGCAACACCAACCCCGCATTTTTTATTTCGATTTCCGGAAGGCCGGTTTCAAAAAACGAAGTCTCTTTTATTTCGGCTATTTTCTTTTCCGTTTTATCTGAATTTCGGACTGACGAAGTTTCGGGCGGCTGCATGTCCAAACCTTGTTTCGAAACCAACAGAAGGCCCTGATCCAACGTGTCCTGAAAATTTTTGCCGGCGAGTACCTTTTCGGGCAGAAACTGAAGGATCAATTTGCAGGCTTCTGAAAGCGCTCCCGAAAAAAAACCGTCATCAATCTTTTGATTCCGGCGGCATTGTTCAAACCAGAGTTTCACCTCACCGACCATTTTTTCCTCACTTTTCTGCGTCAGAACCGAAAAAAGTGCCCAAAAAAAATCAGCTTTAAACTGCGGTGAAAAATTCTCCGCCAAACTCAGAATACGGCTTTCCGTGCTTTTTATTTTCTGGCTGATTTGTGATAAAAAAGCCAAAGTTATTTCAGCAGGAAACTGAAAAATCAACCGTCTGAAAGTCTTGTTATCCTGTTCAAAAACCGCTTTCAATTCTTGAATAAACGCGTCTTTTTCAAAACTTACGAGCCAATTTCTATCGTTTAAAAATTCTCCGATCTGCCGCTCATTTCCAAACCAGGGGAAATATCCGTTTTGAAGAAAAAAAAGAAATATATCTTCCTGATTTTGTGCAGCAGAAATAGTTCCGTAAACCTCTTTTTTTGCTTCTCCGAAAGCCGGTTTTCTTTGTGTTTTTTGAGAAAACCGCGTTTTTAACTGATTTTCAACCTCGGCAAGTATTTCCGTTTTTATCAGCCCGTAATTTTCTCCGTTTTGTGAAACGACTTCGATATTCAGTTCGTCAAACCTGACCACTGAACCCGGAATATTGTACCTGTCGAACACTTGTTCGAGTTCGGGAAACACTTTATCCCTCAAAAACAAACTGATATTGTTTTTGAGGGAATTGGCGGTTTTTACCTGCGAAGTAGTAACCTCCACCACCATTTTTTGGATGATATGTTCCTGCTCTTTCAATTAAATAAGGTTTTCTTCCTGAATGATTTTAAAATGTTCTTCAAACAAACCCACTCCCTGAATTTTTTGCCCCCACTGAACAATAAACTCCCGCAATGTTTCAGGAAGAGTAACTCCGAACTCTTTCAGCCTCCTCAGAATCGTAATCATACGTTTCAGCAACTCCGACAGCACTCCAACAGAAGCATCGACAGTTTCGTTCTCCTGGCAACCCAAAACGTTGTAAAATAAACGGAGCTGCAACGCAAACAATCCCAAAAGATTCTGAAACTCCTGACTGTCGGGATTTCCGGCCAGTTCGATAATCATCGACGAGGTTTGTTCCGGTAGTTCGAGATAAAGTTCCGGTAGTTTTTCATTGTTTTTTCCCGAAAGGTAATTGTCAAAATCGTTGAGCACACCTTCTTTAAATTCATCTGTACCTCCGTAAATCCGGCTTGTTGACATCCAGATGGGAACCACAAAATTGGAACCGGGAAGATTTAATCCCTGCAAGGTTTCCAAATCTTTCAACAACGAAGTTTTTGTTTCTTCCGCACAATTACCGGCAGGTTCCTGCCACCGGGTTTCAAAACTGATAAAACCGGTCGCATCGGAGCCGCAGAATTCGCTAAACACTTCGAGCGCCAATCGCCAGGTGGTCGGGCTGTTGGGCGTAAGTTCGATAATTACCGGCTCGTTATTGTCTCGTTCCAATTTCTCGCCGTTGATATTCCATACAAAAAGGGTTGCCCCTGTTGAATTGTTGGTTAGAACCAGTTGATTTTCCACCTGCGATGGAGTAAAAACAGCCACAGGCGCCGGATGAACCGTAACTTTTAACCCCGAAGGATTGCCGTTTAAGATAAACTCGACTTCACCGGCTCCCGCTTTTGCAGGAATAAACACAAATCTTCCGGTAGCGTCGGTTTCCACACCCGGGCCTTCAATTTTAACGACCGCTCCGTCGGGTGTTATTCCAAACAAATGGGGATTCGGGTCGTTGGCACAGAAGTCCCTGCCATCGATATTGATCTCAGGTTCGACCTCGGCAAACGTAATTTCGTGTTCCACGGTATTGTGGCAGACTCCGTTTGCCGCCGTAACGGTTAGTGTAACCGTCACCTTGTTTTCTTCGTTCACGGGCAACGTATATTTATGAGTGGGGTTGCGGGCTTCTGACATGTTGTCGTCGCCAAAACTCCAAAGAAAGGTTGCCCCGTCGAGATTTTCTCCGGTGGGTACAAACGTAATTTCAGTTTGTGTTGTGGGCGATTCGGGAACGGCAAAATCAAAATTTATTGTGTTGTAAACCGTTATTTCGCAGTCGGTAATCTGGTCGTTTACGGTAAAATGAATGGTTTTCCCAATCATTGCATCGGGGAAAACTGCCGGGTCGAAAGAGAGTTTGGTCCCGTCAATCGTCATTCCGTCAATCTGCTGGTCGGCTTTGATAACACCGTCGGCAGGCGAAACTTCAAACAAAAGCGGGCTGGTATCTTTCCCGAGACAGAAGTGATCCTGTTCCAAACGAAGTGAAACCGGCGGTCTCTGAACAACAAAGTTTACCGGGGCACAATCGGAACAACACATGTAGGGCAGCGAAAAATCGGCCACCACTGTGTTGTTGGGCAAATCGGTGACACTTACCAGCCTGTTTAATAAATCGGAACGAATAATACTTTCCAGGTTTTCGCTCACGGCAAGGTTACCGGCGGCCAGTTCTTTTGCCGAAACATTTTCGGCAGAAACAGCCAAACGGACAGAGGAAACGGGCCGGGCTCCTGCGGCAGAAAGATCAGTTGCCGCGGCGGCGATATCTCGCGATACATCAATTCCCGGTACGGTTTGTATCTTGTTCAGATAAACCAGAACAAAAGTTCCACCCGGTTCTACCCCGGCTTTGTGTTCCAGTCCGGGGTGTTTTTCAACAAATTTGGCCAGTTGTAAACGAAGCAAAATATTCTCTTTTCGTTTGTTGATTTCCTCCAGCAATATCTCCAGTTTTTTGGCCGAACAGCAAATGGATGAAAGCTGGATGATTAAAACACCCATCAACGCTTTTAAGCTGGCTGAAAGTTCAACATTCTGGTAAGCCACTTTCAGTTTTTCGACACGGGCGCACAACTCTTTTAGCGTTAATTTGTAGGTAGCCACACTTGCAATACTAACATCGGCCAGAATACCTGGCATACGTTGCGAAAGCACGTGCGAGTATGCCATCAGCCCGATGGACTGATCGATAACCAGCGCTTTCACTTCGGGCTGTTCTTTCCAGACGTCGGTGTTTACTTTTGCTGAAACCAGCTCGGTGGCTTTTGCAATAATATCGTTTACCGAGCCTCCTTTGGTTTCATCGAAGGCTTTTTTCATTTCAATACCAAGTGCGTCTTCCGTGAGGGTCAGGTTATCGGTGACTACTTTACTTTTCAAAAAACTTTCGGCTTTGTAAGAGACCGATGCGGTTTTCGCCTGAATATCGTTGGAAAGACCTGAAATATTGAGGTTTGCAGCCCGAACCCCGGAAGAACCAGCCTTCAAACCGGCGGCAGAAACGGCGGCAACATTGATGGCCACATCTTTGACATTCGCACCAGGTTGTTTGGTGCTAAACCCTGAAAAAAACTGGGAAACCTGAGCCAGGATACAATCCTGTTCGGTGGTCCAGGCACGCAGCAAAACGTTTAAATCCTCAAACTCGCACTCGTAGTCGTCAATGTTAAGATTTTCGCGGTTGATATTTACCGACAACGCTTTTACATCAAAAGCCAACCCGTATTGTATTTTAAGGTTGTCAATCTCTTCCAGCGCTTTTGCATAATGTTTTCCCTGGTGACCTTCAATCCGGTAAAAATCGAACCGGTCAGTGTTGTACAAAAGTGGTTCCTGAATGGAAGGCGCCGGCGACAAAAGCGAAGTGTGGTAGCTAAGATTGGTGTCTGATTTATATTTTTCGGTTTTGAAAAAATTCCACTTTTTCAAAAAATCTTCCTGTATGTTGTAATAAAACGGGATGGCCCTTAAACTCAGTTCAGGCAATTTATTAGACGGTGTAACTTTGGTCTGACCAGCCGTCGTTTGAAAATGAACGACAATTTGAAACAACCTCAAAACAAGGCTTCGGCACTGTAAAATCTTATAATTTCCTCCGTTCAAAATGGGCGATCGGTAAAAATCGTGCCGGTAATGTTTTATTTCTTCCTGAATTTCATCGAGACTACCCAGCATCAAATGTTTCGGAAAAGCTTTGATATCGGGGCAGCACTCTTCCTTCAGCGACAACAGTAACGTTTTGATTTC
>CAYWBV010000179.1:0-3788 GCA_964455785.1 uncultured Maribellus sp. | reverse complement strand
TTGTAGTTTACGGTATTGAGTTGGTTCAGTATCACGCGGCGCACAGCCACTTCCGGCAAACTAAAATACGAATCGACGATGTTGTGTTTCGAAAAGATGGAATCGAGCCCTAAAATGTATTTGGCATCTTCTTTTGAGACCAGCAGCACCCGGAGGCGCGCAACCTGTTCCACGCCCTGGTTGTCGCAATCTACCGAAGTACAAAGGTCGCCTTCTTTTGCATACGATTCGAGATACAAAAGCACCACTTTGTCGTTCAGGTTGGTTAGTGTACCCAAATCGCTTGCGTTTTCGACTTTTTCCGGGAAGATTTCCCATAATTCCAGCGGAACTTCCTTTACTTTTCCATCGACGGTTTGCAGCCGTTTAAAAAAACGGTAGTTGGCAAAACTGTCTTCAAACTTTTTTACCCACCGATATTCTATTTCCTCAAAATCAATGGTTTTAAACGGCGATTCAGGAATGTCTTTTCGCAGCTTAATCAGATCGCCGTCGGTAGTAATTCCCGCCCCCTGCGTGATCGTAACCGATGGTTTCGAGGAGTCGAACCGGAGGTTAAACCCACAGACAATTCCTACGCCGCTCAAAAAAATCCGCGACAGCCGATCCTGATCTTCAAAATAGTCGATAAATTCATTTAACTGGTCCTTGGTCAACACCTGGTTGTCAACAAACGTATGGTACTGCGTGGTAATTTCGTTTAATTTTGTTGCCATAACTTTACATTTAAAGGTTTCCAATATTGGTGCGGCCAAGTATTATCCTGCCTTCCAATTCGTCATCTTCATCATCACAATCAATTAGTCTTCCTGACGGATAAATCGAATTTAATTCACTGAGTATGTTTATCAATTCTATTAGTTTACTTTCGTCCTGAGTTTGTCCGGCATTGGTCTTCGAAAGGAGAAAGTCTCTGTACGCCGCTTCAAAAAGTAACATTTCATTTTCGTTGTCAGGCACCTTCCCTTTCCGGTGCCCAACCCAGCAGATGCGCGCCAACACATGCGCCGGCAGTTCTTTTCGTATCAGTTCTTCCATAAAATCGCGAAAATCTGGATTTGCGAACCGATATGTCCAACCGGGTAAAAGGACGGTGATGCGGTAAGAGTATGGATCAACCGGTTCGCAATTTTCGCAGTTATGGGTGCAAATTGGCATAAACTGCTCCAGATTTATAATGGTCTGGGTAACGTCCGGGCGCAACAATATATGTTCCACCAAAAACATTCCCTCTTCTGTAAAATCTTTGGTCATAAACGCGATAATCTCAAGGATGGCATCCCTGAGTTCATCCTGTGTTTCGTAATAGGTAAACTGGCGGGCGATAATCCTGTCGGTGCCGTTGGCGGGCGCTTCGAAGTTAATTACATCAAACGAATATTTTCCTGTTTCGGAAACCTGGATTTCGAAGTTTCCAACCTCGTCCTCATCATTAATCGTATTTTTAAAAGCATCGGTTATGGTTTCGGGCGAAGTTTCGATAATTTTGACCACCGCAAGGTACATTTCCTTTTCGGCTGCCGAGGTTGAAGTATAATTTACCGTTGCCGATAAAATAATATCGCCGTTGTTGTTTCGGATTCGCCAGCGGAAAACCTTTTCACTGTCCGATTCGTCCGGATCATAAATTTCGACAAACGATTCTGACAAATTTCGCCGGTTGTAGTCTTTTATACCCGTCAAACGCGCGATTCTTTTTTGCACTCCCGAAACATTTGGAGTATCCCACAATTCTGTTTCAGGCTGCTGATAGTAGTTGAAAGCGCTCCCCCGCCCGCGGCTGGTTTCCGGATAATCTTTCAGAAATTTTTCCTTGGAATGGAGAATCGCCTCGCTGGCATAACTGCCGTATAATTCTTTCATTAGAAAAGCAAAATCGCTGAACTTTTCGGCAAACCGCGCCATCAAATGATCGAGCAAAATATTTTTCCGTTCCACCGGGTTGTCGAGCCCCGAAAAAAGCAAATGCGTCAACTCTTCGTCGTCGCCGAAAGGATAACCGGAAACCAACTCCTCAAATCCTTTAATATCTTTTACCGCCTGTGTAAAATAAGTTTTTTTGAGCTGGTTGTCCACCGAAAGCAAATCTTTCACTTTTCCGAGGTGTGCAAAATAGCTGGCCAGCATCTGGTCGAAAAACAAAAGGTATCCTTTTAACTGTTTGGCCTGCGATTTCCGTGCGGTTTCCACTCTTTTCGGCAAACCCGCCTGCCCGATTCCATAGGTATCCGGGAAATCGTTCTGTATCGTCGTGGTTTCGTTTGTATTCAGGTACTCACCTTCGGGAACCGGAATTTCCATGTCGGTTTTTGCCAGCTCCTGTTCCTGGTTTTCCGCTTCCTCCATTTCTGCGAGGTAAGTCTCCACCTTTTTTATGTTGATGTTCACGGGCAAAACGCCTTTGTAATAGCTAAAAGCGCTGTCGGTACAGCGAACCGGTTTTTTGCCTTCTTCGATACAAATCAACCAACTATCGGTTTCGTCGGCCGGATTATTACAATTGTTGATGGAAATATCTTTGATAACTTTTACGCCATCAATGCTCATTATCAACTGTATAATATCCGACAACCTGACTTCGGTGCGAAGGCGGGCCGCCTCCAGTTCCCGCGGATCAATAAATCCGTTTTCCAAAACCGGCCCCTCAAAAATTTCGGTCGATGTATAACCTTTGGCAAACATTTGCTGAAGAGAATAAAATTTCAGCGAGGGCGAAAAATAGGTGTCGATGGCGCGCAAAATTTTTGCATGTACCAGTTCTTCATCCACTTCGGGGAAAAGTTCGATACTGGCGCAGACTGCTACCGGGTGTTTGCCCACGTCGGTAATTTCAACCAAATCTTCACACAAATTCCGGTTGGCATGGAAACGTTCGGTGATTTCATTTTCGATGGCTGTTTTTTGTTCAGGGGTTTCAATCTTTTCGTCATATTCCACCATTACCGAATATAATCCCTGCAGATTGAACTCTTTTTTGAAATCGCTGTGTGTCGCCTCAAAATCTTTCGGGTTGTATGAAAGCAGGTCGTTTTTGCAATCGACATAAACTGTTTTTTGAAACGGTTTCAGCCAGCAGTTTTTCACCCCGTCGATATCGATAAAAAGTTTACGGTAGTCGTCTTCAGTAACCGGTTTTGAGGGTAAAATTTCAGACGCTTTAAAAAACTGTTCTTCAATCCTTTGCGCATTTTTATCTTCGGGAGCCAAAATATTATCGATGGGCAAATCCATCCGCAAACCAAGGTCGGTAATGGCGTAACTCAGCATTTCGAGAATAGTAATCCCCGGATCGTGCTCGTTGTAATCGGTCCACAAATTTCCCGAAAGCTGCTCAATGTATTCCTGCCCGGCTTTCCGCAAAAACGAATAATCAAGATCGTCTTGCGTTGCTACATTTTTTGGGATGCTGATATGTTTGTTCACGTCTGACATTTTTCTACCGTTTCAGTAATTACTTTACAACTTTTGGTTTCGACACTGATGTTGTGCTGTTTTGCCGAAACCAGAATAGCTTTTGGACTTGAAGGCGTAATCTGTGTTAAACTCACCTCCGAACCTTTAACTAATTTTACATCTTCCACATAATCAACATATTTCAGTTTTTCGATATAGTAAATCACAAAACTCCTGTGCAGCGCAATCCCGAAATTGATGGACGCCGTTTCTTCAAAAGCCCACGGAGAAAGCAACCGGGTTATATCTTCGTTTAAAACTTTCTGATAGTAATTTTCATCATACCCTTCATAAAACTTCACCTTCAAATCGACAGTAACCTCTTCGTAGTCAGG
>CAYWBV010000178.1:4844-8325 GCA_964455785.1 uncultured Maribellus sp. | reverse complement strand
TCCGGTGAGAAAACTGAAAAAAGTGTATTTTTAGTTTTCAATAAAACATAAATCTTTCTAAATGATGAAAAACAACTCAGTTTCTCTCAAACCGGTCTCAGGAGGAAGCAGTTCACAAACCTACATTGTTATCACCGCTTTTATGTCGCTGTTTGCGCTGGTGGGGTTTGCCTACTACGGTGTTCCGTTTTTTTACGATTTTATGGTGAACGACTTTGGATATTCCCGCGCTGAAGTGACTTCGGGCAACGCCGTTGGCAAGTTGGTGGTCGCCCCGCTGTTCGGGTTTCTGGCCGGATGGCTGATCGACCGTTACGGGCCTCGCCGGCTGATGATGCTGGGCGCTGTTTTGATGGGCGTCGCGCTGATGGGGTTAAGTTACTCAAGTTCACTGTGGATGTTTTATATGTTTTATGTTTTTAACGCGATGGGTTATGTTTTTGGAGGCCCGCTGCCATGCCAGGTTTTAATTTCGCGCTGGTTCGACAAAAACCGCGGGAAAGCGATGGGAATTGCCTATCTCGGCATCGGGCTGGGTGGCGCAATTGTTCCCATTCTATCGACAAACCTCGAAAGTCATTTGGGATGGCAACATGCTTTGACCATCATCGGGATACTGATTATTGTGGTCGCATTTCCGATGGCGTACTTTATCAAAGATCCGTCCAGGGTAAAATCAAAAACGGAAACCAAAACTCCCGAAGCTCCCGTTTCGATGATGAGGATATTACAAAATCCCAATTTTTATCTTTTGGCGTTTGGAAGTATGTGTTCCATTGGCGCCGTTGGCGGGATGGGACAGCATCTGAAACTGTATCTCCGCGACCTCGAGTTTACCCAGGCGCATGCCGCCAACATTATGTCAGTGGTTCTGTTGTCGAGCCTTGCCGGAAGGGTTTTGATGGGCTGGCTGGCCGACCTTATTAACCGCAAGTATGTGATGATACTGATTTATTGTATTGTGGCCTTGGCGATAACCTTATTATTACTCCCTCCGTTCCCGGGTAAGATTTATATTTTTGCTGTTGTCTTCGGGCTTGGCCTTGGCGGCGACTATATGATCATCCCGCTGATGGCCGGCGACCTGTTTGGGGTGAAAGCGCTCGGTCGCACGATGGGAATCATATTGGTGGCCGATGGTATTGCCGAGTCCGTCTTCCCGGTATTGGTCGGGCATTTATACAACGACGAGGCGAAAAGTTATGCCCTGGGATTTACAATCCTTGTAGCCGTCGCCCTGATAGGAGTAATTTTTGTGTCGTTTTTGCCTAAAACAAGGGGAAAAGAGGACAAAAACGCCGGACTGGAACATGCTTAACGAAACAGCTAAAAACTTGTGGTTTTAATGGATGTTATATCATTTGCACGTAAACTTATATCGTTCAACACTATAAACCCTCCGGGGAACGAAGCCGGTGCCGCCCGGTTTGTCGGGAGGTTTCTGGCTGAAAACGGTTTTGCCGTAGAATATATTCCCTATGAAAAGAAACGGTTGCATGTGGTTGCCGAAAAAGGAATATCCGACGAAACCCCGCCTGTGGTATTTACCGGCCATTTTGATACCGTTCCGCTGGGCGCGCGCGAATGGTCGGTTCATCCGTTTGATGGCGAAGTAAAAGACGGCAAACTTTACGGTCGGGGGTCCAGCGATATGAAAGGCGGGCTGGCGGCTATGGTTATTGCCGCAGTTTTGTCTTTTGAAAAAAGAACGCCGGAAGGAGGCGTTCGTCTGGTGTTAACAGCCGGCGAGGAACTGGGATGCCACGGAGCGAAACAGTTGGTCGAAACCGCCAAAAGTCTGGGGCGGGCACGTGGTATTATTGTCGGAGAACCGACTTCCAATCTCCCGGCGATCGGGCACAAGGGCGGTTTGTACCTGAACCTGACCACCTCGGGCAAAACGGCCCACTCTTCCATGCCCCATCTTGGCGATAACGCTATTTACAAGGCGGCGCGCGCTATTCTGAAGATGGAAAAGTTTGATTTTGAAGCAGACGAAGACCCGTTGCTTGGATGGCCGACCATCAATGTCGGAAAAGTTTTTGGTGGACTGAACCTCAACTCGGTGCCCGATTCTGCGGGTTTTACCATCGACGCCCGCACCACAGCCAAAGTTGATCATCAGAAACTGCTCTCGAAGTTGAAAACGGTACTGGGTGACGAGGTTTCGCTGGAAACGCTGGTCGATTTAAAAGCGGTTACCAGTAACGAAAACGATCCGTTTGTACAAACGGTTTATGCGGCCTGCGGAATCTCCGGCGCAACACCCGGTTTCCCCAAAGCGCTGCCTTATCTTACCGACGGTTCCGTACTTCAGCCGGCATACGGAGGCGTACCTACGGTTATTTTAGGTCCCGGCGAGCCGGAAATGGCTCATCAAACCGATGAGTTCTGTTTTATTTCAAAAATGGAAGAAGCGGTAACAATTTATAAAAACATCATTTTGAATGGAGGAGGAGATCATGGATAAATATCCTGAAAAAATAGAGAACGAAAAGCAGTTGGAGGAACTTTTGTCGCGGCCGGAAAAAGAAACATCAGAACTGTTCAAAAAACTGGATGGCGATATTCTTTTCCTTGGCATTGCCGGAAAAATTGGCCCGTCGCTGGCACACATGGCCAAACGGGCCTGCGATGAAGCAGGAGTAAAAAAACGAATCATCGGGGTTTCCCGTTTTCGGGATACGACGGAGAAGGAACAGATTGAAAGTTTTGGTATAGAAACCATTCAGGGCGACTTGCTCGACGGGGATTTTCTGGAAAGTTTGCCAAAGGTGAAGAATGTTTTTTTTCTGGCCGGGATGAAATTCGGTTCCGAAGAAAACCTTTCACTTACCTGGGCCATGAATTCATTGCTTCCGGCAATGGTAGCCCGGCATTTTAAAGAATCGAAGATCGTTGCCTATTCAACAGGCTGTGTTTATCCGCTGGTGGAAATAAACTCCGGAGGTTCGGTTGAGTCAGACCGCCCCGTTGCCGTTGGCGAATACGCGCAGTCGTGCCTCGGGCGCGAGCGTATGTTTGAGTATGGCAGTGTCCGATACGGTACGCCGGTTTCGCTTATCCGCCTGAACTATGCCGTAGAACCGCGTTACGGGGTGTTGGTCGATATTGCGGCGAAAGTGAAAAACGAACAGCCGGTTGATTTGGCAATGGGTTATTTTAACGTCATCTGGCAGGGCGATGCCAACAATATGGTGTTACGTTCCATCGAACATGCCGCCAGCCCGGCCTGGACTGTAAATATCACAGGCGCCGAAACGCTTTCAGTACGCGAAGTTGCGCTTGAATTCGGAAAATGTTTTGGAAAGGAGGTACGGTTTACCGGAAAAGAGGCCACCACGGCGCTGTTGAGTAATTCCGCGTTGGCTTGCAGCCTGTTTGGCAAACCCCGTGTTCCGGTTCGGAAAGTAATTCAGTGGACAGCCCGCTGGATGGAAGACGAACACCGGTTACTGGGAAAACCAACCCATTTTGAAGT
>CAYWBV010000178.1:0-4744 GCA_964455785.1 uncultured Maribellus sp. | reverse complement strand
CTGGCGCTGGACAGAAACCGAAAGCTGGACGAACGGCGCCAGCGGGCGCTGATACGTTATTACCTCGATGCCGGGGTGGGCGGGATTGCCGTGGGGGTGCATACCACCCAGTTTGAAATCCGGTTACCCGAAGTGAATTTGTACGGGCCGGTTTTGGAGATAGCCCGGGAGGAGTTCAACCGCTACGTAGCCGCTACCCAAAGACCAGTCATCCGGGTCGCCGGTGTTATCGGGAAAACTCCCCAGGCAGTGAACGAAGCCCGGCTGGCGCTCGAAAAGGATTTCCACGCGGTATTGTTGAGTGTGGCCGCTTTTGCTGATGCTCCAAACGAAGAAATACTGGAACACTGCCGCCGGGTGGCAGAAATTATCCCCGTAATTGGGTTTTATCTCCAGCCTGCTGTGGGTGGAAGAAAACTGGACGTGGATTTCTGGAGGGAGTTTGCCCGTATCGAAAATGTGGTTGCGATCAAAATGGCGCCGTTCAACCGCTATCAAACGCTGGATGTTGTCCGCGGCGTGGCCGAATCGGGCAGGGCAGAGGCGATAGCGTTGTACACCGGCAATGACGATAACATTCTGGTTGACCTGTTGTCGGAATACACCGTGCAGGTGGGCAACACAACCGTTAAAAAAAGAATTGCCGGCGGGCTGCTGGGCCACTGGGCGGTGTGGACAAAAAAGGCGGTGGAGTTGCTGGAAGATGTTCACCGCGGAAAGTTCGACAGCGATACCAAAAAAACGTTAACCCTGGCCCACCAGATTACCGATTCCAACGCGGCTTTTTTTGATACGGCGAACAACTTTACCGGCTGTATCACCGGGTTACACGAAGTGTTGCGCCGCCAGGGCCTGTTGGAAGGAACCTGGACATTAAATCCCGCCGAAGTTTTGTCGCCCGGACAAAAGGAGGAGATTGACCGGGTTTATGCGGCGTATCCGCACCTGAACGATGACGCTTTTGTGGCCGAAAACCTGGCGAAGTGGCTGGATTAATTCCTTATCCGAAACGTGTGGACAACGATTTTATTCAAATAAGAAAATTACAATCCGGCGACATAACCGGCGCCATGGACCTGGTGTTGGCCGAAGGCTGGAATCAAACGGAAAAAGACTGGAACATCCTCATCCGCAACCCGCACAACGTTTGCCTTGCCGCGGTATTGGAAAAGAAAATCATTGGGACGGCAACGGCCATCAACTACGGCAACAAGGTGGCCTGGATTGGGATGGTTTTGGTCGGTAAGGATTTCAGGGGACGCGGAATCAGCAAAATGTTGCTTTTTTCTCTTTTCGAACAGTTAAAATCCATCAAATCGGTAAAATTAGATGCCACCCCGGCAGGGCAACCGGTTTATCAAAAGCTGGGTTTCGAAAATGAATATACGATAACCCGTATGGTTTGCCCAAACGTAGGTCAACTTCTTCCGGCAACCGGGGAAATTGTTCCTCAAAAAATTCAAAAAGAAGATATTCCCACTATTTTGGAACTCGACAGGGAGGCGTTCGGGGCCGATCGTTCGCCATTGCTGGAAGCCTTCATTGCCAATTTCCCCGAAAAAGGGTTGATGATAAAACGGGACGGGAAGATTTCGGGGTTTGCCCTCGGAAGGAGCGGAAACAAATATCACCAGGTTGGCCCGGTTACCGCTGATTCGGCGGATGACGCGCGGCTCCTGGTTCGTTTTGCCTTGAACCATTTGCAGGGCCGGGCGGTGGTTATCGACATTCTGAACGATAAATCGGAGTTGGCCGAAGAGTTGGTTTCGCTGGACTTTGAACCGCAACGTCCTTTTCAGAGAATGTACCGCGGGGAAAACCGTTATCCCGGCATCGGCAAAAAACAGTTTCTAATTTGCGGGCCCGAGTTTGGGTAACCAGCTCAACAACTGCTGGTGAGTTAGTCTTTTCGTGATTTTTTTTTTGAAGTTGTTAAAAGTTAAGCAATTAATTTAATCCTCCGTCTCGCCCGAGGCGAGACACCTCCTTTTTTAAGGAGGACTCACTCCATTCTGCTTTCGGCGCTGCATCAGGGCGCGTCCCCCTTGAAGAAGGGGGAATTAAAGGGGGATTGAACAGTGGCAACTTTTGACAGCTTCATTTCGATATAATAGTTACTTTCGGTTTTAAAAAATACTTTCAAAATAAAACTGCTATTAATCTGAATCATAAATCATGAAAACAAAACATTTTTTGATTCTGCTGTTTTTTTTCGCGCTGGCGTGTAAGTTTTCCCAAAAACCTTTTGCTGAACGGCTTCAGCCTGTTCCCGCGGACAGCGGTTTCCGGATGGACGGCTATTGGGTGTGGGGTGGGTCGGCGATTAAGGTAGGGGATACCTATTACCTGTTTGCTTCGCGCTGGCCCAAAAAAAACCGGTTCCCTGACGATTATTTTGTTGAATCGGAAATTGTTCGGGCAACCTCCCGTTCTCCTCTCGGGCCTTACCGGTTCGAAGAGGTGATTATCGGCGAGCGCGACAGTATGTACTGGGATTCGAATATGGCCCACAACCCAACCATTCATCAAATTGGCGACGAGTTTGTTCTTTTTTATATCGGTTCCGATTTTACCACTCTCCGTGACGGGAGCAACCGCCTTTTGCGGAGGGTTGGTTACGCTACGGCCAAAAATATTGCGGGTCCGTGGACACGTTCGGAGAAACCGCTTGTGGAGAGCGAATCGAATAACCCGGCGGTTTTTGTTGAAGACGACCAAAGTATTAAAATGATGTACCGCGACGAGAACCTCCGGATTTTCGCCGCCCGGGCCGCCACGTTCCGGGGTCCGTTCGAGGTGGTCAGCGATAACGTGTGGCCCGCCGCCCGGCTCGAAGATTTTTATCTTTTCCGAAAAGAAAACCGGTACCATTGTTTCGCGGAAGACAACGAAGGGCAGGTTACCGGCCAAACCCGCTGGGGCGCCCTTTTGGTTGCCGACGATTTTTCGGGGCCGTGGAAAGCCGGTGAACCCGCCGTGGTTTACAACCATACCCTCCGGTTCGGCAACGGCGACTCGCTCCTGTGCGACAGGCGCGAGAGGCCCCAGCTCCTTTTCGAAAACGGGAAAATTACAACGCTGTTCAATGGCGTTTACGACGGCACAAACAGTTGGTGCCAACCGGTTGCGGTCTCGCCTCCCTGGCCTGTAGACTGATCAAAATCATATTCTTTGGGAAGAAAAAACAGGTGTAACTGAACAGAACGCGACGGAGTTTGCCTTAGCTGAGGCTCAGCTGGGCAGAACGCGGTGAAGTTTGGCTTAGCTGAGGGTTCAACTCGACAGAACGCGATGAAGTTTAACTCAGATGAGGCTCATCTGAACAGAACGCGATGAAGTTTGACTCAGATGAGGGTTCAACTGAACAGAACCTGGCCCAGTTTGAACCGGCGACAGGTGTAGTTTTTCAGAACGGGACGAGGTTTAACTCAGATGAGGCTCATCTGAACAGAACGGGACGAGGTTTAACTCAGATGAGGCTCATCTGAACAGAACGGGACCCGGTTTGCCCCGGCGACTGGTGTAAATTCCCAGAACGGGACGAGGTTTAACTCAGCGACTGGTGTAACTGAACAGAACGGGACCCGGTTTGACCCAGTTACAGGTGTAACTGAGCAGAACGCGACGGAGTTTGCCCCGGCGACTGGTGTAATTTGTCAGAACGCGATGAAGTTTGACCTGGCGACTGAAGTAACTTGTCAGAACGCGACGGAGTTTAACTCAGCGACTGAAGTAATTTGCCAGAACGCGGTGAAGTTTGACCCGGTCAAAGGCAAGAGTAGAAGTTGTCAAACGTTGAACATTGATTTAATCCTCCGTCCCGTCTCGTCTAAGACGAGACGAGGCACCTCCTTTTAAAAGGAGGATTCACTCCGTTCAGCTTCCGGTGCTGTTTCAAGGCGCGTCCCCCTTTTCAAAGGGGGAATTAAAGGGGGATTGAACATGGTAACTTTTGACAACTTCATTATATCAACCAGCAGCCGGTATTGTTCAGCGTCGGCTTTTATTCCATCAGCTTTTTGTATTTCACCCGTTTCGGGGCGGCGTCGCCAAGGCGTTTTTTGCGGTTCTCCTCGTAATCGGTAAACGAGCCTTCAAAAAAATGCACTTTTGATTCGCCTTCAAAAGCAAGAATATGAGTGGCAATACGGTCGAGGAACCAGCGATCGTGGGAGATGACCACGGCGCATCCGGCAAAACTTTCGAGGCCTTCTTCGAGCGCCCGCAGGGTGTTGACGTCGATATCGTTGGTCGGTTCGTCCAACAGCAGCACGTTTCCTTCCGCTTTTAAGGCCAGCGCCAGGTGCAGCCGGTTTTTTTCGCCGCCCGACAACACGCCGCATTTCTTTTCCTGGTCGGCGCCGGTAAAGTTAAACCTGCCCACATACGCCCTCGAATTGGTTAACCGGTTGCCTAACATCATCGTTTCCGTTCCGCCGGTGATCACTTCGAAAACCGATTTTGCCGGGTCGATGGCTTTGTGGGTTTGATCGACGTAACTGATTTTTACCGTTTCGCCAATGTCGATTTTCCCGGCATCGGCTTCCAGTTGTTTCATAATTAGTTTGAAAAGTGTGGTTTTCCCGGCGCCGTTCGGGCCAATAACGCCGATAATGCCGGCGGGGGGAAGTTTAAAACTCAGGTTTTCGAAAAGCACACGGTTGCCATACCCTTTCGAAACGTTTTCCATTTCAATCACTTTATCGCCCAGGCGCGGGCCGTTCGGAATAAAAATTTCGAGCCG
>CAYWBV010000177.1:6953-8369 GCA_964455785.1 uncultured Maribellus sp. | reverse complement strand
TTCAAAACCACATAAAAAAGACTGTCCTTTTTGAACAGCCTCTTTTAGATAATCCCGAATTGATTTTGTGTTAAACACACATCGAAAATACGTTTTCTTTTTATTTGTAACAAATGATAGGTGGCCCTGTTTTATGTTTTTTAAACATGAATTATCGTTGGGTTAACATTTTAAAATCAGGAAAATTCTTTTAAGAGGAATTTAGTTTTCGCTCTGCTTTTTCATCGGTTTGATGGGTTTTATCACCACTTCGGAACCACACGCCGGGCAGATGTATATTTCGCAACCTGTGCAGGCAAAACAGTTGCTGCACGTCCGGGGCACGTTGAGGTTGGAAAACCGAAAACCACACGCCGGGCAGAAGTAAATCTTTTCTTTTTTCGCGCCCAACATCAGAGAATGGTTTTGATGAGCCGGAACAAACCAAAGATGAGCACGAGGGTGAAAATGATAGCGGCGCCCGAAGGAATATTGAGCCAGTAGGAAAACAGGAGCCCCGAGATGGTCCCGACAAAGGCGAAAACCGTGGATAACAGGAGCATCTTTTTAAAATCTTTGGTAAACATATTGGCCGTTGCCTGCGGAATGGTCAGCAGCGACAGGATAAGGATAATCCCGACCACCCTGATGTTCAGCACAACCGTAAGGGCCACCAGGATAATGGTCATGTAGTTGAACAGATCGACCGGCAACCCGGCAGCGCGGGCAAACTCTTCGTCGAAAGCGATGTAGAGTATTTTCCGGAAGAAAAGGATAAAAAAGGCGACAATCACCACGTTCAGGGTAAACATCCACCAAAGTTCGGAAGTGGTTACGGTGAGGATGTTTCCAAAAAGGTAACTGGTTAAATTGGGAGTGTAGCCGGGTGTGAGAAAAACGAAAATAACGCCTAACGCCATTCCGAGCGACCACCAGATGGCGATGGAAGAATCTTCGCGCACTTTGCCTACTTTGGTAAAAAACTGTATGCCGAGGGCTGAGAAAACGGCGAAAAAAACTGCACCCAGCAGCGGGTTAAAACCAAGCAAAAAGGCAAGTCCCACACCCCCGAAAGAAGCGTGTGTGATACCGCCACTGATAAAAACCAGCCTGCGCGCCACAATGTAACTTCCTACAATTCCGCAGGAAATACTGGCAAAAACAGCCGAAAGTAAAGCATTCCGGATAAAGTCGTATGAAAAAAGTTCGGTAATGGAATTCATTTTAATGATGGTGTTTTAAAACGGTATGCGGAATTTCGCCGTGCGAGATAACCTGGATCGGGCAATTGTAGTTGTCCAGTTGCTCTTGGCTAATCCGGTTGCTTTGGTGATAATGCAGGTTCCCGTTCACACAGGCAATCGTTTTTACATAACTCGAAATGGTCCCCACATCGTGCGAAACAAGGATAATGGCAATTTCCTGGTTCAACACCCG
>CAYWBV010000177.1:2765-6853 GCA_964455785.1 uncultured Maribellus sp. | reverse complement strand
ATCGCCCCGGAGCGCACCACATCGAAAACGGTAATCGGGAATTTACGATCGATATGTTTTACCTGCGGAAGATAACCGACGGGTTTTTTGCTCATATTCAGGTCGTCCCTGAAAACAATTTTCCCGGCGAAGGGTTTCAGCAAACCTAAAATGGCTTTTAACAACGATGTTTTGCCACCGCCGTTCGGACCGATTACCCCGAGGAAATCGTTGTCGAAGATTTTGAGGTTGACGTCAGACAACACCGGGATTTTGTCGTACCCCACCGTCAGGTTTTGTATATCGATTAATGGTTTCATCAAAAATTTTCAACTAAAACACGGGTTAAAAATAGCAGGTTCTCAGCCCAGTTGGGGTCGAGCGGAACAACCTGGATTACTGTTCCGCCAATTTCTTTTGCAAAAACCGTGGCGTGGTCTTTATCAAACTCGCTTTGAATATAAATTGCTTTAATGTTCTCTTTTCTGGCCATTTCAACCACTTCGGCCATATGTTGCGGGGTGGGTTCTTTCCCGCCGAATTCGAGGGTAAGCTGTTCGAGCCCGTAGTCTTTTGCAAAATAGGAAAGACTGGGGTGAAAAGTAATAAACTTCCGGCCTTCGAAAGGTTTTAATTCGTTTTTTATTTGGGTGTCCAACGCGTCGATTTCCTGTAAAAACGTTTCCAGGTTTTTCTGGTAAACCGGTCCGTTCGCCGGGTTAAGCAACGTAAGTTCGCCGGTCATACGTTCGGCAATTTGTTTCACCCTCTGCGGCGAAATCCAGATGTGCGGGTCGATTCCGCCGACATGGGTATGTTCTCCGTGTTGTTCCTCGTCTTCGTGTATCAAATCGAGCCCTTCCGATACATCTACAACCTTCATCGAAGTGTTGGCCTGAATGATTTTTTCTTTCCACGAATATTCAAAACCAATATGCCCGATTCGAAACCATAAAACCGATTTGCTGATACTTTTTAACTGGGCGGGCAGCATCTCGAAAGAATGCGGGTTGACGCCCGGGGGCAGCAATACGTTGATTTCGTATTCATCGCCGGCAATTTTTTCGACAAATGTTCTTTGTGGCAAAATGCTCACCGTAATTACTTTTTTCCCGGCAGTTTCCTGTTTGGGTTTTTTCGGATTGCAGGAAACCAGGAGTGCGGCAGCCATTAAAAACAACAGTATTTTATTCATTGATGCAGATTAAAAAACATTTCAATTAACAACAGAGCACAAAATTAGTTTTCGTTCCCTGATTTCAGGGATGAAAGGTTCATTTTTTTCACCCTGATTTTTTGTTTTGGCGGCACCGGGTCGTAACCGTGCGTCCCCCAGGGGTGGCATTTCGCTATCCGTCGGGTTGCCAGCCAAAACCCTTTGAACGGCCCGTGTATTTTGATGGCCTGCACGGCATATTCCGAACAGGTGGGCACGTGCCGGCACGAGGCCGGGGTTAGCGGCGAAATGGCGTACTTGTAAAAATAAACCGGAACCAGTAAAATCCAGCCAATTCCTTTTACAATTCCTTTCCCGATTTGCCTCAGATACTTCATATTGCGGCAAAACTACAACTATTTTAACACCGGTCAAAAAAGTATCAAAAATAAACCCTCTGTAAATCTTATCTTTTACAAATGTCTTTTTCAACAACAAATAAATAAAGAGGAATACTCTGGTGAACCTTCCATAATTGGTTATTATTTTTAAATTTGCGGACGTCGTTCAAAAAAAGAAACTTAGGCTGAATTTTACAACTTAAAACCAATAAATAATGGAACAAAAAAACAACAATCTGAGGTTGGGGATGATATTTATGGCCTCGATCTTTTTTATTTTCGGGTTTATTACCAACTTCAACATTGCCATGAAAGACCAGGTGCAACTGGCCTTTACACTTTCCAATTTTGAAGCGCAGTTGGTTAACTTTTCTTTTTTTATTGCCTACGCCGTTTTTAGTTTTCTTTGCGGGTACATCATTAAAAAGATAGGGTACAAAAATGGGGTTATTTCGGGCCTTGTGCTGGTCGCTGTCGGAAGTTATATGTTCTTTCCTGCCGTGGCAGCGTTATCATACCCGTTGTTTTTATTAGCCGTATTTGTTATGGCATCGGGTGTTGTATTTCTTCAGACAGCCGCAAATCCTTATGTGGTTGCGTTGGGACCGCAGGATACCGCTCCGGCCCGTTTAAATTTAACCCAGGCGCTGAACGGGGTTGCAACAACTATTGCACCTTTTCTGGCTGGGGTACTGGTTCTTGCCCCCGCAGTTTTGGCCATTAAAAGCGGGGCAACTCCTGCCGACGCCGCACAATTTGTTCAGATGCCGTTTATTGTTATTGGCTCTGTTGTTTTATTGATTGCCATTGGAATCATGTTTATCAAATTACCTGAAATAAAAGGCGATACAACCATTTCTTCTTCATCGGTTTTCAAAAAACCGCAGGTTTGGCTGGGTGCGCTGGGTATTTTCTGTTATGTTGGTGCCGAAGTAGGTACTGCATCGCAAATTGCACCTTATCTGAAAGACAGCGGTTTTGCAACCGACGTAGCCGTTAAACTTTCGGCAATATACTGGGGCGGCGCCATGATTGGCCGTTTTTTTGGTTCCATTCTGCTCGGTAATCTTCCTTCCGGGAAAAAATATCAGTATTCTGTTTATGTAATGATTTTTGCGTTTTTTGTGGGTTGGTTTATCACCTCCGCCAATATTATAGACGGGCAGTTTATTTTTGAGTCGAAAATTGTAAACGGGTTTATTTTCATCGGAATTGCAATTATTAACTTTTTCCTGATGTTGCTCGGAAATGGAAAAGCCAACGTTGCGCTGGGCATTTTCGGGACAGTAAACATGCTTTTAATTCTGGCTGCATTTATATTACCGGCAAACATTGGGATGTGGGGTTTACTTTCCATCGGGTTCTTCAATTCGATTATGTTCCCGAATATTTTCTCGCTTGGCGTTAACGATCTCGATCCTTCTGAGATGCCACTTGCATCCGGGATTATCAATACGTTGATTGCCGGTGGGGCCGTTGTACCATTATTAATGGGGCTTGTAACCGATACAACTTCTGCACGTGCAGCCCTGGTTATTTCCATTGTTTGCTACGGATACATCACTTTCTTTGCGTTAAAGGGAAGTAAGATCCGCCGCAAAGTTGTGTCATAAAGAACGAATTGATATGATGAAAAAAGTTGTTGTAGGAGTCGATGTTGGCGGGACAAACACAGCCATTGGCGTGGTTGACCCTGAGGGGAATGTATTGGTAAAGGATAACATCCCGACTCCTTCGCACAGCAATACCGAACGTTATATTTCCGATTTGGCAGCCGCCATTCGGGAAGTGATAAAATCAGTAAAACTTCTGAATGAAAATGTTGAAATCCTCGGTATCGGCATTGGCGCGCCCAACGGGAATTATTACAGTGGCACTATCGGATATGCCTCCAACCTTTCGTTTAAGGGAGTTGTTCATTTTGTAAAACTTTTGCGGAATCACTTTCCAGAACTGGATGCCGTTGTTTTGACCAACGATGCCAACGCCGCTGCCATGGGAGAAATGATTTACGGAGGCGCCAAAGGAATGAAAAACTTTGTGATGTTTACATTGGGAACCGGCGTTGGAAGCGGGCTTGTGGTGAACGGCGATTTGGTTTACGGAAACGACGGTTTTGCAGGCGAATGCGGGCATACAACCCTGGTTCCGGGAGGACGGGTATGCGGCTGTGGCGCTTTGGGTCACCTGGAAGCTTATTGTGCGGCCCCGGGTATGAAACGTACAGCTTTTGAACTGCTGGTAAAATACAATGCCACCGATAGTTTGCTTGCGAATCGCTCCTTTAATGAACTCGACTCAAAAATGATTTACGAGGCCGCTGTTCAGGGAGATAAGATTGCTTTGGAAGTGTTTGAAAAAACTGGTGAGTGGCTCGGTCAGGGACTGGCTGATACCGTACATCACCTCAGCCCTGAAGCCATTTTCCTTTTTGGAGGACCGACCGCTGCCGGCGATTACATATTCAAACCAACAAAAGAAAGTATGGAGAGGCATCTTCTCCCGATATATCAAAATAAAATCAAAATACTGCCTTCGCAGCTAAAACCCGG
>CAYWBV010000177.1:0-2665 GCA_964455785.1 uncultured Maribellus sp. | reverse complement strand
TTCTGAATATCCTTTTTTCGGGAAACAAAATTCAACCACCACTTCGGCCACCCTTCTCGGATGGCTGGCCATGATTTTGGTCACTTCCACGGTTGTTCCTTCCAAATCGATTCCATTGTCGCGGGCTTTTATCCCCATAATCGTCATAATACAACTTCCAAGCGCCGTCGCCAGTAAATCGGTAGGCGAAAAATATTCACCTTTGCCACGGTTGTCGGTCGGCGCGTCGGTAATCAGTTTGTTCCCCGACTGCAAATGTTCGTTTTCGGTACGCAATTCACCGAGATAAATGGTTTTGATTGTTGCCATACTTGCCTGTTTTAAATTGAAATTGTCAATGTTTATTCGACGTATATTTTATTTTTATCGGATTTTAAAGATACAACTATTCCGAACCAAAACTTTTTGAAATTTTTCAAAAAAGCGGATGAATTACTTTACAAAATAAGTAACCGCCTTTTGATATTTGATTTGTTTGCTTTACTTTCGTAACACGAACTATAAATTAAGTAACACCATGTCGGTAACAAGGTTTGGAGTTTCGCTGGATGAAGAGTTGTTAAAGGCGCTCGACGAATATGTGGCAGGCAACCGTTTTTCGAACCGGTCGCAGGCCATCCGCCATCTGATTGAAAAAAACCTGGTGGAAGAAAAATGGAAATGCGATAATGTTGTTGCCGGCGCCGTTGTGCTGGTTTTTAACCATTCAAAAAAAGACATCCTCCAGAAATCATCGGATATCCGGTTTGAATACAACGATGTCATTCTTTCCGTTCAGGGTTTTTATTTAAATGAAATGAATTATCTCGAAATTATTGCCGTAAAAGGCCCGTCGCATATTTTAACTGAAGTTTCGGAAAAATTGATCAGTATAAAAGGTATCCAGCATGGAAAACTGGTGATGAGCAAGGCTCAATAATTTTTTTGCCCTAATGGTAACACGAATTCTAAAAAAGGTAACACATATTAAACAAAAACAATGAAAAACAACTTCACTTATCGGATTATTGGTTTATTGATATTCCTTTTTACAGGCGCGCAAATGCAGGCGCAGGATTCTTTTTCCATCGACGACACCATACAAATTAATGAAGTGGTGGTGACGGGCACCCCGGTAAAAGTAAACCGGAACAATATCCCGATGGCTGTTTCAGTAATCAGTAAAACACAGATTGAAGAATCCGACGAATCGGCGCTGCTGCCTGTTTTGAACGGGAAAGTGCCAGGCCTGTTTGTAACCGAACGTGGAATTACCGGTTTTGGCGTAGCTACCGGTTCTGCCGGGCAAATCTCTATCCGTGGGATTGGCGGAAACCCAACCACCGGCGTTCTGATGCTCATCGACGGGCATCCGCAGTTTATGGGAATTATGGGACACCCGCTCCCCGATTCGTATGTTGCATCGGATGCCGAACGGGTGGAGGTTATCCGCGGACCGGCTTCCATTTTATATGGTTCGAATGCGATGGGCGGGGTTATCAATATCATCACAAAAAAACAGGCGAACAACGGAGTTCACGGGAACGCCCGAGTTTTGTACGGCTCGTTTAACACGCAAAAATATTTGGGTTCGGTCGGTGTGAAACAAAACAGGTTCAGCGTTTTTGTCTCCCTCAACCACGACCAAACTGACGGCCACCGCGACCATTCCGAATTCAAAATCAACAACGGTTACGCAAAACTTGCCTGGGATATCAATTCGCATTTTTATGTTTCAACCGACATGAGCCTGGCTAAATTTAATGCCGCCGATCCCGGGCCGGATACCCTTAACGCCCGGGTTGGCGAAACTATCGACATTACCCGCGGCTATTGGGCGTTTACACTTCAAAATGAATTCGAAAAGTCTTCGGGGTCCTTAAAGCTTTTCTATAATTTCGGTGAACACGACATCACCGACGGGTTTCATTCAAAAGACCACAATTATGGAATTAACTTTTACGAATCGTTGCAGCTTTTTAAAGGAAACAACATCACCCTTGGTATCGACCACATGAACTACGGCGGGATAGCCGAAAACCTGAAAGCGATGAAAGGGGCAGGGATGGTATTTGCCGACACCTCCATGAACGAAACCGGGGTTTACGGATTTATTCAGCAAACACTCGCCGAAAAGCTGACACTAAACGCCGGCCTTCGTTTTCAAAATCATAATATTTACGGAAATCAGTGGATTCCATCGGTCGGATTTGTATATGCTGTTGATAAGCAGACTGCCTGGAAAGGAACGGTTTCAAAAGGATACCGGAGCCCTACCATCAGGGAATTATACATGTGGGGGCCGAAAAACCCGGACCTCGACCCGGAAACAATCATAAATTATGAAACTGGTGTATCGGGAATTTTTCTGGAAAATCGACTGAAGGCAGAAATCACTTTTTTTGTTGTTTCGGGCGACAACCTGATTACTTCGATCCCGGTAAACGGTGTTCCGAAATATATGAACAGCGGAGAGATATCGAACAAAGGAATTGAAATTGCTGTTGATGCAGCGCCAGGTGAAAAATTGACCATCAATGCAACATACAGTTACATCAACATGAAAAACCCGGTATTTGCCACTCCCGAACATCATTTGTACCTGGGCGCCAATTACCGGGCCGGCAAGTTACAACTGACAGGAAGTATCCAGCAGATTTTCAACCTTAACAACGATGCAACTTCG
>CAYWBV010000176.1:0-8377 GCA_964455785.1 uncultured Maribellus sp. | reverse complement strand
TGCCATGAACGATTAATGCCAGATCCTTGGTCATTTTTCCGCTTTCCACGGTTTCGATACAAACCTGTTCGAGCGCGTTGGCAAAGTGGATTAAATCCGGGTTTTCGTCAAGTTTTCCGCGGAAGGCCAACCCGCGCGTCCAGGCAAAAATTGATGCAATCGGGTTAGTCGATGTTGGTTTTCCCTGCTGGTGCTGGCGATAGTGGCGTGTAACTGTCCCGTGGGCAGCCTCGGCTTCCATGGTTTTTCCGTCAGGGGTAACCAAAACAGAAGTCATTAAACCAAGAGAGCCAAAACCTTGTGCTACAGTGTCGCTTTGTACGTCGCCGTCGTAGTTTTTACATGCCCAGACAAATGCGCCTTCCCATTTTAAGGCAGCGGCCACCATGTCGTCTATCAGGCGGTGTTCGTAGGTAATTCCGGCTTCTTTAAATTTTTCCTGAAATTCATTTTCAAAAATTTCCTGGAAAATATCTTTGAACCTTCCATCGTAAGCTTTCAGGATTGTATTTTTTGTTGACAAATACAGCGGCCATTTTTTATCCAGCGCCTGGTTCATACACGAGCGGGCAAATCCGGCGATCGACTCGTCGGTGTTGTACATGGCAAGCGCTACGCCATCTCCGTCAAACTGATATACTTCGTGCGAAACAGGTTCGCCGTTTTCCGGGGTAAACGTGATCGTAAGTTTTCCTTTACCTTTGGTTACAAAGTCTGTGGCCTTGTACTGGTCGCCAAAAGCATGGCGTCCGATACAAATCGGGTGTTTCCATCCGGGAACCAAACGAGGTACATTTTCAATCATAATCGGTTCGCGGAAAACAGTGCCTCCGAGAATATTCCGAATGGTCCCGTTGGGTGATTTCCACATTTTTTTTAAACTGAATTCCTTTACCCGGACTTCGTCGGGAGTGATGGTGGCGCATTTTACGCCAACACCATATTTTTGAATAGCAAGCGCTGAATCGATGGTAACCTGGTCGTTGGTGGCATCGCGGTTTTCCATTCCCAAATCATAATATTTCAAATCGATGTCTAGGTATGGAAGGATTAGTTTTTCTTTTATGAAACTCCAGATGACCCGTGTCATTTCATCACCGTCTAGTTCTACGACCGGATTTTGAACTTTTATTTTTAACATGTTAATTTGTTTATGGTTTTTATCGTATTTATTCCTTTCTAATTTTGTTGTTTGATTAAATTCAAGGCAGAACCTGCTTTAAACCATTCAATTTGTTGCTGGTTGTACGTGTGGTTCAATTCGATTATATTTTTTGAACCGTCAGAATGTACCACTTCCGCTTTTAAAGGTTTGCCGGGCGCAAATTCCACCAAATCCGGAAAATTGAATGTGTCGTCTTCCTGTATTAAATTGTAGTCGTTTTCATTGGCAAAAGTCAGCGCCAGCATTCCCTGTTTTTTCAGGTTGGTTTCGTGAATTCTTGCAAACGATTTAACAATTACTGCTTTTACTCCGAGATGCCGGGGTTCCATGGCTGCATGTTCGCGCGATGAACCTTCCCCGTAATTATGATCTCCCACAACCACCGTGGAAATGCCGTTTGCCTTGTATTCGCGCTGTACTTTCGGGACTTCTGCATATTCGCCTGTTAACTGGTTTTTTACTTTGTTGGTGGCGCCGTTAAAAGCATTTACTGCCCCGATGAGCATATTATTCGAAATGTTGTCGAGATGACCGCGGAAACGTAACCACGGACCTGCCATCGAAATATGGTCGGTTGTACATTTACCCAGCGCCTTGATGAGCAACCGGGCGCCGGTGATGTTTTTTCCGTTCCAGGGTTCAAAAGGTTCGAGCAGTTGAAGCCGGTTTGAATCGGGTGCAACCGAAACTGCCACTTTCGAGCCGTCGGCGGCAGGCGCCTGGTATCCGGGATCTTTTACGTCGAAACCTTTGGTGGGAAGTTCAAATCCGGTAGGCGGAACGAGTTTTACCTGTTCCCCCTTTTCGTTGGTTAGTGTGTCGGTTATTGGATTAAAATCGAGCCTTCCGGCAATGGCCAGCGCAGTTACCAACTCGGGAGAAGTAACAAATGCGTGGGTATTGGGGTTTCCATCGGCGCGTTTTGAGAAGTTTCGGTTAAACGAATGGACAATGGTATTTTTTTCCTGTTTGTCGGCTCCCGGGCGTGCCCACTGTCCGATACACGGCCCGCAGGCATTGGCAAAAACCTTACCTCCCATTTTTTCGAAAGTGGCGATAAACCCATCCCGCTCGATGGTATAACGAACCTGTTCGGAGCCCGGAGTAATAGTAAACTCAGAGGCTGTTTTAAGTCCTTTCACCACAGCCTGACTGGCAATGGATGCTGCCCTCGAAATATCTTCGTAGGAAGAGTTGGTACAACTTCCGATTAACCCAACAGAGACTTCAAGTGGCCAGCCATTTTCAGCGGCTACCTGTTTCATTTTCGAAACCGGCGTGGCACGGTCGGGAGTAAATGGTCCGTTGATGTGCGGTTCCAGTTCTGATAAATTAATTTCAATCAGTTGGTCGAAATAAGTTCCCGGATCTTTATACACCTCATCATCCGCTTTCAGGTAATCTTTTATACCATCGGCCAGTTCTGCTACTTCTTTTCTCCCGGTTGCTTCGAGGTATCGTTTTATACTTTTATCGTAGGCAAACAGGCTGGTGGTTGCGCCAACTTCGGCGCCCATGTTGCAAATGGTGCCTTTCCCGGTTGCCGAAATTGATTCCGCCCCTTCGCCAAAATATTCGATGATGGCGCCGGTACCTCCTTTTACTGTCAGGATGCCGGCAACTTTCAGTATAATATCTTTCGGTGCTGACCATCCGTTCAGTTTGCCGGTAAGTTTTACGCCGATTAATTTTGGCATTTTCAACTCCCAGGCCATTCCGGCCATTACGTCCACTGCATCGGCGCCGCCAACTCCAATGGCAACCATTCCCAAACCGCCTGCGTTTGGCGTGTGCGAGTCGGTGCCAATCATCATTCCGCCCGGGAAAGCGTAGTTTTCCAGAACTACCTGGTGGATAATTCCTGCGCCCGGTTTCCAGAATCCGATTCCATATTTGTTGGATACCGATTCCAGAAAATCAAAAACTTCTTTGTTGGCATCTTTTGCCAAACCAAGATCGGTTTTTCCGTCAACCTGCGCTTGTATCAGGTGGTCGCAGTGAACGGTGGAAGGAACAGCAGCCGTCTTTTTTCCCGAATTGATAAACTGGAGCAACGCCATTTGAGCTGTTGCATCTTGCATGGCCACCCGATCGGGGGCGAAATCGACATACGCGTCTCCTCTACTGAAAGCTTCAAGTTCTTGCGTTTCAAATAAATGGGAGTAAAGAATTTTTTCAGCATACGTCATTGGCCGGTTTACTACTTCCCGGCTTTTTTGTATCCGTTGGGGAAGTTCGGAATACACTTTTTTTATCAGGCTTAAATCGAACATATGATATATAAATTTTTTAATTGAATCTTCTCCTGAATTATCACAAAAATTAACAATAGAGTCCGCCAAAAGTTGTGGCAATTCAAAAGTATTTTTTTACACTGCTTAAATATATAGATATTTGCATATGTTTAATAATACAGGGGCTAATATAGAATGATTTTAAAAAAGATCAGTTAGAAATTCAAAGGGTTTAGTTGATTGTTTGCCTGAATATTTGTTTAACTTTTTTTTGATTTAAAACTAATTCCTCTATCGTTTGTTATTCAAACAAAGCCGCCAATAACCGGGCAAAAAAGGATGCCGGGTTGAGTTGGGTTGTGTTGATAAATTGAATTGCAACATTACTAATTCATTGAATAACAAAAAAATATCGTTAAATTAGCTAATGAAAACAAAACACTCATTAAAACACAAAAACTATTTAATGCATTACATTAAATCTTTTGCAAAATGAAAAAATCACTACCAGTTAAATTTTTTGTGATTCTTTTTATAGGTCTGTTCTCCGGTATGAGTTCCAGCGGGCAGCTTGTCAAAGGATTAGCCAATGAAATTACTTTTACCAGTGGAAAGGATAAACAAACTTCCCTCATCGGTTGTGGCGACTTGGGGTTGTCTCCATGTTACGAAGCCACTGTTTTAGACTCGGCAAATGCACTTGTTGACGATAATAGTTTTGCCACGTTGCTGGCCAGTCCCGGGATTTTGGCCGACCTTGCATCTTACGAAGGAATTATCGAACTAAAATTCCCATCAGTACTTTCAGCCAACAAACCCGTTTTTATCCGCTTGAACGGCGATCCGGATTTGTTTGCATCTTTGCTTGGCGGCGATTTTGGAATAACACTGGGTGAAATCCTGGGTATTATACTTTTAGGCAATCAGGAAATTATCGTACAGGCAAAAAATGAAGCAACGGTTGCGTTGGAACGCTCTTCTTTTGATGGAGGGGGATTCGGTACTGATCAGGCGAGACTGGTTACTGATGTTTCAGGTAATTATTATTTGGTAATCAGGCCTGACCAGGATTATGATCGTGTCAGGATGATTAACAGAGCTCTTGCGGCGGTGGGTTTTGGTTCTGAATATCAGTTGTATGTTTACAATGCGTTTGGTTTCTCCGGCGAGCAACCTTGCGGCCAGCCTCAATTCACCTCATTTGATGCTGATGGTATCAATTCCGGTTTGCTCGGTGGTGGAACTTCCGGAGTTGAAAACCCTAAAAATGCGATTGATGGCGACATCAATTCGTTTTCTACGCTTGAGCCTGGGGTATTGAATGCAGGGGGAACAATCTCCCAGTTTTTTGAATTTGGTACGCTTTCCATTCCATCGGACGAAATTAAGGTTACCCTCAGCGGTTCTTCTGCGGTTTTGGATGCCGGATTCCCGGGCAGCATCAGATTAGTTGCTTACAATGGTGTTACCGAAGTGTATAACAACAGCGTTGAAAATATCAGTTCTGAACAGGCTGACGTGTTGCAACTTGATTTATTAGGCGCTTTGGTTGAGGGAGATACGGTAAGTTTTCCGGTTCATCCCGGAGTTTCTTTTGACCGGTTCGAGGTGCAGGTAAGCGCTTTGCCGGGTTTGGATGTTTCTGAATCTGTAAGAATTCACAACGTAGTGAAAACACCTGGCAGACCAACTTTTGCCAATCCGGGAGATAATAATATTCTGGCGTGTCCAAACGATGTTGTAACATTAAGTGTGCTTGGACAACCTGGCGATATTGTCAGTTGGTATGGGCAGCGCGTTGGCGGCGAAGTGCTTTTTACCGGAAATGATTATATCATTGGAGATGTGGGCAGTTTGTCGGTTTTTTATGCCGGAATTACCCGTGCCGGTTGCTCCGAGGAATCTGTCAGGGTGCCGGTTACTGTCGATGTCAGCAAATATCCAGTTGTAAGTGCCGGAGGACCATTGGCATACAGTCCGGCTCTCGGCAGTAGTTTTGTTTTGTCCTCCATCCTTGCAACAGCAGAAGATGGTTCGGTTGTGCCGGTGGACTACAGTGGTCTCAACGGCGCCCCGCTTTCCGGAGCAACCCTTGCCGGACCCTTTCAATCAGAGGGCCGTTATGTTTACGAGGCTTCGGCAGTTGCCGACGGATGTAGCAATTCGGTTTACATTGTTGCCAATGTTTTAAATCAGGAAGAGTGTCCGGTGGTATATACCCCGCATTTAGCCGATGGCGGACAGGAATTTACGACAAGCTCCCTGCTTGGAGTCCAGCTTGGGAGTGTCGCAAATCCAAATCAGGCCGTTGACGACGATCTTTCCTCTTTTTCCGTTCTGGAAGAAACAATTGGAGGAAGTATTTTGGGAATTACAAGCGAGACTTCGCAAACTTTAAAATGGGCTCAGCCGGTTGCGGCAGGCACTCCCGTAACCATTAAATTGGGCAAGGAGTTTGGTGCAGTGCCGCAAATTTCAGCCGGTATTTATGTTCAGGCAATGCTTGCGGATGATCCATCAGGACAGGAAGTTATCGCTGACGGAAATATGGTTTCTGTGTTGAACGGACTCAATGAAGTAAGTTTTACATTTATCCCCACAAACGATGAGGGTGTGCCTGTTGCCTACGATGCTATCAAAGTAGGATTGCTGCCTGTTGTAAACACAACCCAGAAGGTGAGGATTTACGGGGCTTATTATTTTGAAACCAATGCATCGGCCCCAGTCTGTGATTTTGGGGTGTGGGATATCCAAACAGGATTTGAATCCGGTTCAGCCGGACAGAACGTGGCCCCAGGTTCCGTAGCAGTTGATAATCCAGAAAACGCGGCTGACGAAGATTTGAATACATTCGCAGTCATCAACAATATTACCGGATCGGATATATCCAGTAAACTCGATTTATTTTATCCCATTCCCGCCCTGGTGGGGGATAGTCTGAGAATTAAGATCGGGGTTTCCTCTGGCACCGTCGATCCTTCACAATTACAAGGTTACCAGATACAACGATTTTTGGGCAACCAGGCTACCGGAGATGTGGTCGGTCTGAGTTCCGGTTCGTTCATATTTAAAGTTTTGCCCGGTAATGCTGAGGGATTTCTGTCATTGGCTGTCAACGCGCCTTTTGATCGGGTAAAAATCACATCCGGTGGTTCGTCGGGTAGCCTTGAACAACTCAAGATATTTGAAACAGAGATTCTCACTCACAATAATATTCCCAGAGAATATTTTGATGATACCGAAGGGATTTGGAAACTGGATATTTGTGCCGGAGAAATACTCGAACTTCTGTTTGACAGTTGTGACGGGGTTAAATTCTACGACAACGCCGATGGTTCAACCGAAGTTACAATTACCGATGTTTCTGAATTGCCGGCAGGTGATATTCAGACCATATTTGTACAGTCTATTCGATTTGGTTGTGAATCCACTTCCGCGAGGAGACCCTTAACAATTCAGGTTGGAGAATCTCCCAAACCCGTAATTTTTCCGGCAGGAATTCAGGTCGTTGCATTGGGTGATTCCATTGAACTCTCTGTGTCTAATGCGGTTGACTATCCTGCAAGTGTTACGTTTCAATGGTTTTTTGAAGGAGAAGAAATGGCTGGAGAAGTTGGACCAGCCCTTTGGGTGAAGAACTTTAGCAATGATAAAGCCGGAAGTTATTCTGTCGTTGCATTCTCGCCATGTACGTCGGAAATCAGTGAAGCTGTTGTTCTTGAAGTAGTTGATATTGATTTTTGGAAAAGTTTTATACTCGATTCAGGTGAATCACAGGTTGGTGGAGATGAAATTGTTACCTACACGATACATGTCAGGAATAATGGCGGAACAGAGCTGACTGATTTGATAATCGCAGATACAGTTCCTGACAATACGGTTTATGTGCCGAACTCGGCTGATGGTTCCGGCGGAACACTGGTCGGGAATACTGTCGTTTGGAACGCGGTCAGCGTGCAGGCTGGCGGAGTAGCTGAAGTACAGTTCCAGGTTGAAGTCGGGAACAATCTTTCAGGAATTGATTTTATCGCCAATACGGCTTTGTTAAAAAACAACGTAGATGATCCGGGTATAAAATCATATCCGCCCAATGTAAACAATGACGGGCCGGACGAGACAGCGGGGCCGGGTACATTTATCCCAGTCGAAAATGCTGAATCAGTACTTTCCTGGAAATCATACACGGTGAACGGCGATGCAAATGTTGATTCTGTTTCAGGCGGGGAAACGATTAACTATACCATTTTTATAAAAAACACGGGTAATCAAAATTTAACCGATGTTTTGGTAACTGACGAAATTCCGCAAAAAACTAAATATTTATCGGGTGGAACTCTCAATGGTTCGACGGTTGAATTCTCAATTGTTTCTCTTGACGTTGGGCAGACGGTTTCCGTATCTTTCCAGGTGTCGGTTGATACCGATCTTTCCGGGTTGGAAACCATCAGGAATGTGGCACTGGTTAAAACCAATCCCAGCGATCCGGGAGATGAATCTTATCCGCCGGTTGACAATACCAACCCCGAAATCTCCGGACCCGACATAACGGGGAACAGGGGAACGGATATTTTCGTGGAACAGAATACCGATTTTAGTATTTCAAAAATTGTTACCAGTTCTTCGGAAGGAAGTACACAGGTTGGCGATACGTTAACTTACGAAATCGTTGTTAAAAACATTGGTAACCAGTTGATTGATTTGCTAACGATAACCGATCCTGTCCCCGGTTATACGATATTCCTCGATGCTGAAAACAACGGGGTTTTGAATGAAGATGTCGTGCAGTTTGCTGTTAATGATATCGCCGTAGATTCAAGTAAAGCGCTGACTTTTAGGGTGACTGTCGATGTTTTTCCTGCGAATGTCAATCAAATTACAAACATAGCTACAGGTTTGGCCGGGTTTACCGGACCTGGCGGCCAACCTGTTCAGTTGGAAAAATCAACTCCACCGGTTAATATCACCATCGACTGCCGAA
>CAYWBV010000175.1:0-8388 GCA_964455785.1 uncultured Maribellus sp. | reverse complement strand
CCTGAACTTTCGCCCGGGAATATTTACCAGGGATTACGAAACGTTTGGATAATGAATGGATTGCAGTTGATGATGGGTTTGCCGGTTGAAATTACGCCGTCAGTTTTTGCCTACAGTTTAATTTATCCGTACAGTGATAATCTGCTGGACGACCCCGCTGTTTCGGGGGACGAAAAACAAATGTTCAGTCAGCGGTTTAGTCAGCGACTGCACGGCGAAGATGTTGTTCCGCAAAATTTTACCGAAGAACAACTTTTTAAACTGGTGCTGATGTTCGAAAAACAATATCCCCGTGTTTCGTTTCCCGGAGTTTACGAAAGTCTTTACGCCATTCATTGCGGACAAACCAATAGTCTGGCCTTGAACCATCATCCGCAACTCTGTGACGAAAAAATTCTGGATATTTGTTTTGAAAAGGGCGGCGCTTCGGTACTTGCCGACGGTTACCTTGTGGCCGGGCGTCTGACACACGAACAGGAACGGGCGCTTTTTGGATATGGAATTTATTTGCAGTTGCTTGACGATATTCAGGATGTAAAGGAAGATACCGCCGCCTGTACACGGACACTTTTTACGAATAGACAAAAAACTGTTTCCGATGAATTTATTAACAAAACAATTCATTTCGGGAGGCAGGCGCTGGAAGAAATGCGCTGTTTTTCGGCAACAGACATCGATACTTTCCTGCGGTTGATGAACCGTAGTATCGAGATGATGATCATCGAATCAGTTGGTTTGAACGAGTCGCAGTTTTCGGCGTCTTTTTTGGCTGAATTTGAAAAACAATCGCCGTTACGTTTCAATTTTGTGAGAAAAAAGCGGATCCAGGCAAAATCACATCGGCTGGAATTATTTCAGAAGTATTTTGAACAAGGGAGTTCTGAAATGATATATTCGAAATAAAACGTTTATTCGCTTTCTGGAAAATAGCCGGTTGAAATTTATTCTGAAAAACAATAGCTTTAAACAATAATTCTGAAAAGGAGGCGAGTATGAAAAAAATAGCTTTTATAACGATTGTATTTCTTAGTATTTTTCTATCGGCAATGCTGGGAGGATGCAAAAGTAATACACCAACTTCCATGAACGAGACTGTAAAAGAATTAAACCTCGACCGCTATCTGGGTACGTGGTACGAAATCGCCCGTTTTGATCACTCTTTCGAACGGGGTCTTGTCGGCGTTACTGCAACCTACTCCATGCGCCCGGATGGGAAAATAAAAGTGCTGAATAAGGGATATAAAAATACGCTGAACGGAGAACTAAGTGTTGCTGAAGGGAAGGCCAAAACTACGGGCGAACCTGGTAAGCTGAAGGTTTCTTTTTTCTGGATTTTTTATGCCGCGTACAATATTCTGGAACTGGATACCGATTACCGATGGGTTTTAATTGGTAGTTCGTCCGATAAATACCTGTGGATTTTAAGCCGGACGCCGGTGCTGGAACCAAACGTGTTATCAGGAATACTGGAAAAAGCGCGCCAACGCGGATACGACACTTCAAAGCTGATTTGGGTTGAACAAAAATAACGAAAGAAGCTCTTCGGTTTTTACTTCTTTTTCAGAAAAACCCAGCGAGGTGTACGAATCTTTTAACGATTCGAGCAACCGTTGAAGTAGTACTGTATCCGGTTTCGGTTCGGTAAAGGGTTGCATCGGCTGGTAGTTGTTTTTTCGCAAGTGGTATTCAATCTCTTTTCGGCTGGTTATCGCTCCTTTGTTCGACGGATTGATATAAAACAAAACATCCGAGTTCCTGTCAGCCCCATGTACTTTCTTCGCCAGCCGCGGCTCAACAATGGCTACCAGCGGATTTCTCGGAAAATCGATAAATTGTGTGGGCAGGTCAAGTTGCCGCGCCAGCATGATGTAAAAAAGGCTCATCGAAAAAGAATTTCCCCTTTTGGTGTCAAGAATTTGGTTGAGGAAACAGTTCTGCGGCGAATGAATGTTGTTGTGGTTAATTGAAAAACCGTTAATGTTAAACAGAAAATGGTTGAGAATGGTTATTTTCTCCAGTAATGTCAGCGAATTGTTCATTTCCAGCCATATCGCTTTTTTTATGTTTTCTGTTTTTTGGTGAATGGCAAGCTGGTTCAGGTCGGGATACTGAAAACGATCCACCAGTAAAAAGCCTTCAGTCAAATCTTTTTCTTTTGAATTCAGCCAGGCTTTCAATAATTTTTTGGTTTGTTTGAAATGCAAATTCTGAATCAGATTTTCGATTCTTTCCTGGCTGTGTTCGTCGAAACTAATTTCCCATTTTTCTTCCAGCGCCGGGATTATTTCGTAGGTTTCCTTTAGCAGTTCTTTTTCAACCAGTTCGAAAACGATTTTGTCGGGGTCGTCGAGAAGGTTTATCAGGGCCTGAAGTTTACTTTTCTTCATTTTATATCATTTGTTAAACGATCCAAAACTTTTACCACCAGTTTTTTCATTTCGTCGCGGTAGTTTTCGTTGGCGGTGAGCGCCACCCTGTTGGCAATGATCAGGCAGACAGTCAGCGCTTTGTGCCCAAGCATTTTCGATAACCCGTAAATTGCCGAACTTTCCATTTCAAAATTGGTAATTCTTAACCCATCGAAACTGAACGTTTCAATTTGCCGGTTTAGTTCGGGAACCGCAAGCGGCAGTCTTAATTCTCTTCCCTGCGGGCCGTAAAAGCCCGGAGCTGAAATGGTAACGCCGGTATAAAATTCCGGATCATTAAACTTTAAAAACAGTTGTCGCGAGGCATCAACAACATAAGGCGTGGGCAGCGAATCGTTCCAACTGGTAAACTGTTTAAAGGCAATTTCGAACGGAAGATCGCAATAATCTTCACGGTTGGCGTAAAAATTTAACATCCCGTCGAACCCGATCGATTTTTGTGAAACTACATATGAATTGACCGGCAAATCCGGTTGTAACCCCCCTGAAGTACCAATTCTTACAATAGTGAGTGATTTTTTTTCCTTTTTGATTTCCCGTATTTTGAGGTCGATATTTACCAGTGCATCCAGTTCATTTAAAACAATATCGATATTGTCAGTGCCAATTCCGGTAGAAATCACCGTCAGTTTTTTTTGATTGTACCATCCTGTAACGGTTTTAAATTCACGGTTTTGTGTTGTAAAATCAACTTTTTCGAATAGCCCGGCAATACTATCTACCCTGGCCGGATCGCCAACCAGTATAATCTGGTCGGAAATATCTTCCGGGTTCAGGTGTAAATGAAAAATGGAGCCGTCGCTATTTAAAATCAATTCTGAATCTTTTATCATGGTTTATTTATTGATTGCGACCAAATCTATTCAAAATTAGATAAATAGGCAATTTATCCGGCGAAAACATATAAACAGCCGGTTGTGTATTACCTGACCCGTTATCGTATTTTTGTTAAAATCTCACAATATGTCAAATAAAAATAAAATCAGGAAACGGCGTGCCCGAAAAGTTTTGCTTTCTGTTTCGCCGATCTTACCTGTTTATTTCTATTTTTGAACTCATTAAACCAATTAAAAAAATTGGCATGTCGTTTAAGATATTTAAGCTTCAACTTACCGGAAAAATCAAGCCTGTCGAAAAAATTGAACAGCATCGTAGTTTATTGATCAATGATTATCAGGAATTTCAGGAGGTAGAAAAATCTGCCGAGCTGTCCTTGTTTCTGGAACTTGAAAAGCGGGTTAATTCTGAACAGTTTAAAAAGGAAAAAGGCGAAATTGAGGCGCTTCATTTTAAAGGGAGTAAGGAATTTCATTTACTGGAGGAGTTTGAAAAGCTGAAAAAAGCCCGTCATATTAAAAAGTATTTTGCGACTGCCGACTCTGCCGAACAGAAAAGGGTTGAACGTATTAAAGCTTCGGAAAAACTGAAAGAGTATGATTCTCTTTTGGATTATATGGAAAAGGGGCAGTTTCAAAAGGAAAAAAAGGAAATTGAAAGCCAGGTGTTTAGTGGTTCGGTCGAAGAAAAACACTGGACAGAATTTAACCGGCTGAAAAAATTGCCGGGGATAAAAGCATTTACAGAACTGGCGAAATCGGATGTTTTAAAAAAACATGAAAATTTTGGCGCCACAGAAAAATTGAAAAAATTTCTGGAGTTAAAAAATTCCCCGGAACTCGACAAAGTAAAGAAAAAGGAATTTTCGGCGATAAAAAGAGATTCGGAGATACGGTCGTGGTTTCGGTTTGAGAAGTCGAAGAAACTGAGATTGTATCGCGAAACGGCTGATAGCCACGATTTAAAACGGTACAACGAATTGAAATTATATGTGGAGGGAAAAGAATTTACCGAACGTCTGGCTTTTTTGAAGGACAGGAAAAAGTTTGAAAAAAGTGGATCGTACAGAAAACAAAAGGAATTTAAAAAACTGGCCGCCGATGACGATATCCGGTTTTATTTAAAATATGAAAAGTCGGCAATCCATAAAAATTATCTCGATGTAAAAGATTCTTTCGATTTAAAACGTTACCGCGAGTTACAGGAACTGACAACTTCAAAGGAATTTCTGGAACGCAAGGCTTATCTCGAAGACAAACAGAAATGGGAAAAAACCGAGGCTTTTACGCAGGAACAAAAGTACCTCGAAATGAAAAAGAATCCCCGATTGATGAAGTATTTCAAATACAAAAACACTCCCCGTTTTGATTTTCTGAAAACCTGGGAAGTTGTTTTTGAGGATGATTTTTCAGCGCCGGTGTTAAATGCCGAAAAATGGACGACCAGTAGTTACTGGGCCGACAAGCTACTGGGTGAGAATTATTCTTTACCCGGCGACTTGCATTGGTTTACTCCCGGGAAAAATTGTAAGACCGGAGGAAAGCTATCCATCGAAGTAAAAAAAGAAAAAGCAGAGGGAAAAATCTGGAAGATGCCAGGTGGTTTTGTTCCTGCCGAATTTGATTATACCTCGGGTTTAGTTTCAACCGGAAGAAGTTTTTGGAATGAGGATGGAATTTTTGAAGCAAAAATAAAATTCAGCCCCGAAAAAGAAGTGGTCAGTTCGGTGTATTTACAAGGCGAAAAAAATATGCCTGTGGTCCATTTACTCGAAATGGGTACAAAAAACCGGATTGGTGTTTCAAATCGGGATGGAAACGGAAAACTTGTGATGGAGGGATTGGGTATTTCGAACCTTTCAAAAGGCAAGTTCTATATTTTTTCCGTTGAAAGGTCGGGAAAAACGTTTACCTGGCGAATCAACGAAACGGAGGTATTGAAGCTCGAAAGAACAGACACCGAACGTTCGTTGCACATCAATGCTTCGACGCTTGTGGTTTACGAAATTCCCGGTTCGGGACCGGTTAAATTTGAAATCGACTGGATAAAATGCTATCGTAGAAGATGAAGCTGGAAGGAGTTAATGTGGATTGGGCCGAAGAGTTTAACGGCGCCGTAACCGTTTGCAACCGCGAGGGAATTATTGTGTATATGAACCAGGTTTCGGTCAACCAGTTTCAAAAACAGGGCGGGGCGGATTTGCTGGGAAAAAACCTTTTGGATTGTCACCCTGAACCCTCGAAAACAAAACTGGCCGAAATGTTGAAAAATCCGGTGGACAACATGTACACTACCGAAAAAAACGGGGTCAAAAAAATCATTTATCAGACGGCCTGGAAATCGGAGGGTGTTTACAAGGGGATTATCGAAATATCGTGGGTGCTCCGGCCCGGAATGCCACACTTTTCCAGAACTTAAAAGCCTCTTTTGTTGAAAAGAATGTATCCGAAATTCAGGGTGAAAAAGAGTTTTGTATTTTCTTTTTCGTAATAATTCAGCGATATACTTACCGGGCCCACCCCGGTTTGGTAAACCAGCGCTGCCATTCCCTGCAAATAGTAATTTTCAAATGGTTTGCTGTTATGATATGCCGAAAAATCGTCGGCTTTCAGTTCTTCTTTCACCGGAACAAAACCGTAACCTTCCAAACGCGCATGAAAAGAAGGGTTAAAGCGAACTATCGCCATCAAACCGCCGGCAAGGTAATTCCCGGAATGAAAATTTTCGATAAAAAGCGACTTGCTGTGCGGAGTGGGGTAGAAACCCGGGGCGGCCAGCATGGTCGAACGGTAGTTTTTAAAAAAATCTTTATTGCTGAAAACCGCCTCGCCCAATGTGCCGAAAGTAAATGCCCTGCTTATTTTATAGTATTTGGTTGAATGCGCTTTTAGAAGGAAGTAACCGTGGTTCGCGTTGGTTTTCGTAGCGGTGTTCGATGTGCTTCCGGGCACATTCGTTTCTTTTCCGGTGATATATTTCCCTGAGAGGGAACCGAATTCGCCTTCGGTTGCATATTGTTTATAATTTAACGAATTACTTTCCAGTTCAACGTGTGTCACAAAAGCATTAAATGAGGTTTTATCCGGGTCGTCGGCCTTGTTAAAAATTTCGGTTTGATAATATTCGTCGGAGGAGTTGGCAAACGCCACACCGGTATGAAATTTTGAGTGGACGCCCAGCGGGAAACCGGCTTCGAACCTTAAATTGTATTCATCCTGAATGATATATGGCGGGCGGACATCCTCGAAGAACAGTTCGGAACTGGTGGAAAAAAAATCCCACCGGTTAAAGGTAGAGTATCCTGCCAGGTAAAAGGGGAGTTTGGTCGGAAAATCAATTCTACCACCCAGCTTGAACGAGCTGTAAAACCGTCCGAAATAGATGTTCGAAGTCAGGCTGTAGGCTCTTTCGTTATAAGCCCGGTAGTCGAGACTGGCGTAGCCCTGGTTGATGGGTTTTGTTGAAATGTTACCGCCGATGTTTACTTCAAACTTTTTCTCCGGTTCCACTTTCAGATGTAAATCGAAATAACCGGTTTCTCTGTTGTACAACGAAATGGGGCGTATCGATTTCAGGTGTTCGTCGGCAATCAGTTTGAAATATTCTTTTTTGAGTTCGGAAAGCGAAACTACATTGTACCGGTGTTTTACCGACTGGATGATAAACTTGCGCTGCATCGGGTCTTCCACTCCTTCCACCTGGATGTTCTGGAAAAACAGTTGTGGTTTTTGGGTGTTGAAGTTCTTTCTTTTTTTCTGAACTTCCTCCATCGTAACCCTTCTTTCGATTCGCGATTTCAGGCTGTCAGTAAATTGAAGGGCTGTAATTTCCCCGGCTTTGGCAACCATTTCTATTTTGTTAAAATCGAGAAGGCCCACATTATCGAATTTTGTTTCCATTAAAACGCCATCTTCCGGCGCAATTTCAAAATTGGTCGGTCGCATTACCATGTTTGAGATTTGTTCCATAACATCGTCGGCATCAGCGGCTTTCTGGTCGTCAGCCACTTTGTGCCCGATGATAATATCGGGTTTGAACAACGTTTTCATAATGTCGTGCGGAAAATTGTTGACAATTCCTCCGTCGAAAAGCAGCGTTCCGTTAATCTCGATGGGTTTGAAATAGAGGGGAACGGTCATTGAGGCGCGGATAGCCTCACCCATGTCTCCATTTCGAAGCACTACCGGCTTATTTTGATAATTATCGGTTGCGACACAAAAAAAGGGCACCATCAAACTGTCGAAATTATAACTGCATGCGGCATTTGTTGCGGCCAGCAACTCCATAAAAGCAAAATCCATTTGTTCTTCGGGAACTATATTGGTGGGAGGGAGTAGTTTTACCCTGTCCTGTTTTTTTGCCAGCCTGAGTTCGAGCCAGCCCGGGTTGGTTTCCGGCTGTTTAAAATAGTATCGGTACTCTTCCTGAATTTTTCCGGTTGACCAAAAGTAAAAATCGTCTGATTTAAACAATTCCTCCATCTCGTCCGGAGAATATCCTGCGGCATACAAACCTCCAACGATAGCGCCAATGGAAGTTCCTGCAATATAATCGATCGGGATGTTGTTTTCTTCCAGGACACGGATAACACCAATGTGCGCCATTCCTTTGGCGCCGCCCCCGCTTAACACCAACCCAACCGACTGTGGGTGGGCTTTTACAGCGAATATTAAAAAAATCAGTATTAAAACTTGAGTAATTCGATTCATGGCTGAATTTGAAGTATTCTGAATTTTCCCAAAATTACAAATTTGCCGGGAGTGTGTGGGGGCAATTGTGGAAAAGTTCAAATTTCCTCGGCGAAAAATCGAAATAAGGGAGCGAATGGAGAACAGCAGAAAAAAAAGTTGTCAAGGAAGTTAAAAGTTGTCATTGTTCAATCCCCTTTCAAAATGAAAAAAGGAGAGGTCCCTGGTTTACTTCGCACGTCATTTAAAAATGCTGCGCAGTAAAAAAAATGTTGCGCAGGAAATTCTAAAATGGTGCGCAGCAAAAAAAAAATTGGTGCGCACCAAATTTCAAAGAGACCAACGGGAAGGTTCAAAAGGTATTTTTCTGAAAATTCAATTGTTGAGTTTTGCCTTTAAATTCTGAAATCCTTCGCCGAGAATCTCGCTGGCAT
>CAYWBV010000174.1:4002-8403 GCA_964455785.1 uncultured Maribellus sp. | reverse complement strand
TGGAACCGAAACCTTTGTCATTTTATGCTCCGGAAAATGTTCTTGTTAACGAAGAAGGGTTGCAGGCGGTTCTTGACAAAGCATTAACCTCGCTGAGGGTTGAGATTTGTAATGACCAACCCCCTTTTCTGGTCAATATAAAATATTCTGACGTTGCAGTAGATGGTTCTACCGATAAGGCGACTCCATGGCAGGATCTAAACAGTCAAATGCTTCCGGACGGGAAACTCGACGACTTTGCCTACACTCGAATCGGATGGTATTGGGATGATTCATACAAAATAATAAAAGATTGTAATACAGTCATAAACAGAATTGACGGGGCAGAGTTTAGTTCCGATGCCCGGAAAAATGCTTTATTGGGTGGAGCATATTTTCTTAGAGCTTATCGCTATTATGCAAAAACTCTCCAGTATGGCGATGTGCCTTTGGTTTTGGAAGAAGTAACAGAACCGCGTGTCGATTTTTTGACGACAACCAAAGAGTCAATCTGGGAAAAAATGATTAAAGATTTGGAATTTGCAGTACAGCATGTTCCCGAAGCAGACCAGGTTCCCAAAGGACAGGTAACTAAAGCTGCGTGTAAACATCTTCTCGCAAAATACTATCTTCTGGAGGGTAGATTTGAAGATGCCATCAAACAAACTTCCGATATTATCAATGGTGGAGTTCATGATCTGATGACCCAGCGGTTTGGCGTCGATAAAAGTATTGCAGAAAAAGATGTAATATGGGATTTACACCGCATAGATAATAAAAGCATTGGTGAAAACAGAGAAGGGCTTCTAATGATAATTGAAAGGTACGGAGCTGATATAAGTTATGGAGGGTATAATTCAACCAACGCTAACTGGGATAAAGCAGGGATACAAACCATGAGAAATGTTGTCCCCAATTATGGTCAGACAGGTATCATTAAAACACCAAATGGCGCCAATGGCATGACTGATAAAGCAGGCGTTGAAATTGGACTGGTTGAAACGTATGGTCGTGGCGTTGCAAGGATCAGGCCTTCAGGATATTCAATGTATAATATCTGGAACTACAGCGGTGTAACTGATTGGACCGATTACCGCCATAAAAAAGAGAATGGCAACTGGGTAACAATGGAGATGCTGGTTTACAACAACCCGGCGCTCAAAGGTAAAAACGAATGGTACGGGAAAAACCTAAAGCTATATAGCGATGAAGGAGTATTACTGTGTCTCGATACAATTCGTTCATGGTTCCAGTGGCCGCATTATAAAGTATGGGCTGATGATCCTGATGCAGTTCAACCTGCCGGAGGACCAGGAGACTGGTATCTTTACCGTCTTGCCGAAACTTACCTCCTTCGTGCTGAAGCCTATGTTTGGAAGGGAGAATGGCAAAAAGCCGCCGATGATATTAACATTATTCGGCAACGAGCCAATGCCCAGTATATGTTCACTGCTGCCGACGTTCAGCAACAGGGAATAGGAGTTGTGCTTGACGAAAGAAATCGCGAATTGTATTACGAAGAAGCCCGTAAGGTAGAATTAACCCGTATGGCAATAACTTTTGCACGCACTGGTATTGCTTGTTATAACGGCAAAACATACAGCATGGAAAATATTTCACAGGATAATTTCTGGTACGACAGGGTTATTGAAAAGAGCGATTTTTACAATAAAAATGTAAGTACAGCTTATGGTAATTATTTTACCTGTTCTCCATACCATATTTTTTGGCCAATTCCTTCATACGCAATTAATGCGAACACGGGGGGCGTAATTAATCAAAATGAAGGATATCCGGGAACAGAAAGAAACGTCCCGCCATTGGTTTATGAAGAAGAGTAGTTTTTTGGTTAGTTAGATAAATAATACTGCGCGGCTATTCATTTGGCTTGCGCAGTATTTTCCTTTTTGTGCTTTTATCAATGGAAAGTTATATTTGGAATAGTATTGGATTTTAATCGGCATTAACTTTTACAAAATTTTGAAGGAGTAAGTGAAATATGATAAAACTAAAATCATTAATAACACTGTTTGTTTTCCTCGGAGCAACCACAACCATCGTTTCTTTCGGGGAAAATAAAATGGGAACTGAAAATGCGGAAGAACGTCCGAATATCCTTTGGATTACATGCGAGGATATTAGTCCCTATCTCGGATGTTATGGTTTTGAACAGGCACAAACGCCAAACCTCGATCGTCTGGCCGAAAAAGGAATTCGTTATACTCATGCTTATGCCAACGCCCCTGTTTGTGCAGTAGCCCGGTCAACTATACTTTCCGGGATGTATGCATCAACTATTGGAACTCATCAAATGCGCAGCCGTATTCAATTGCCGTCAGAAATACCGGTTTATCCGAAAATACTTCGCGAAGCCGGGTATTATTGTACGAACAACAGCAAGAAAGATTATAACTCGAATTATGAAAATGATAATACCATATGGGATGAGTCAAGCAATAAAGCTCACTACCGAAACAGGAAACCTGGTCAGCCATTTTTTGCGGTATTCAACAATACGGTAACCCACGAAAGTCAGCTAAGCGATGATCGGATAAAATATTATGTTGATTCAAAACTAATTCCTGAAATTCCAAGAGTAAATCCGAAGGAAGTTGTACTTCCGCCATATCATCCGGATCTTCCCGAAATCAGAAAAGATTGGGCAAGGTTACACGACCTTATTACATTAATGGATAAAATGTCAGGCGATTTATTGCAGGATCTTGAAGATTCAGGCGAAGCAGACAATACCATTGTTTTTTTCTATTCCGACCATGGCGGACAGCTTTCGCGTGCAAAACGTTACATATATAACGTTGGGACACAAGTACCAATGATTGTTTATTTGCCAAAGAAATGGCAACATCTCGCAAAACAAAACCCTGGAGAAACGGATGACGGTTTGGTTAGTTTTGTCGATCTCGCTAAAACTGTACTTTCATTAACGCGTTGCAAAGTCCCTGAAAAAATGCAGGGCCGTATATTTCTTGGCTCCGAAACGGAAGAAGCTCCTCAATATGTTCATTTTTACCGCGACCGAATGTCGGAACGGTACGATTTCTCAAGGGCTGTTACCGACGGGCAATATTATTTTATCCGCAATTTTATGCCTCACCGTCCGCTGGGACGCGATACGAGGTACGGATTCCAGGTGCAAACCAACTGGCGGGCATGGGAAGAATATTATGAGAAAGGAAAATGTAACGAGATACAATCGCAGTTTTTTAAGCCTAAAGAAAGTTTCGAGCTTTTTTATACCAAAGAAGATCCCTGGCATGTTGCCGGAGTTGAATCACTCCCGGGGAATCAGGAAAAACTGAAAAAACTTTCTGACGAACTCGATCGCTGGATGATCAAAACACACGATGTCGGCCTGATTCCTGAACCTATGTTCCATAATCTGGCCGGTAAAAACAAGAAATTTAAAACACTGTATGAATATGCCCAAAGCAGTGCATATCCGGTTGAGCAAATTCTTGAAGTAGCGAAGGTTGCCAGTTCGGGTGATAAAGATAAAGTTTCTAATTATCTGAAATTTATAACGGACAAACATCCCGTTATCCGTTTTTGGGGAGCTTATGCTGTTTTTCTTACCCGTCCGTCGGGGCTTGAGATTCAAGCTACCTTGAGGGAAATGATTAAAGAGGATAGTTTTGCCGCCAACCGGATTATGGCTGCTCAGGCGCTCGGAGTCTGTGGCGACCCGGAAACCTCTTTTCAGTCCATTATGAAAGAAGCTACAGAAACAGCCGAAAACTATGTTTTTCTGCAGGCATTGAGTGCTTTTCAGTACAGCCAAACTGACAACCGGTTAACCTTGGACGACTGGAAAAGGTTCAAAGAGAAAAAATTCCCGGCTAATGATGCTGCGGCAAGTCTTGGCTATCCGAACCGGATAATTGAAGATGTAATTGCTTTGTGGCCTGAAAGAAGAAAAGTTTACTGATTTTTGGATTGAGAATTTGTTTTTGTTGTTTTGAAAAAAAATAGTACATCATAAACCGAACTATTATGAAATCATTATTTTATCTGTGTATTCTTGCTTTTTCTGTAGCTATTCTGGGGTGCTCGTCTGAAAAGAAGACCGAAAAACGTCCCAACATCCTGTTTGCCATTGCTGACGACCAGTCGTATGCCCACACTGGTTTTGCCGGGGCCAAATTCGTCCGTACTCCGGCTTTCGACCGCGTGGCTTCCGAAGGTATTTATTTTACCAATTGTATAGCCGGTTCGCCGGGTTGCGCGCCGTCACGCAGTACCATTGTCACCGGCCGTTACCACTGGCAAAACGAACAATCGGGGCAGCACGCCTCGTCGTGGATGAAAAAATATGTCCCCTTCATCGATTTGCTCGATGCCAATGGCTACGTCACCGGCCGCACCGGAAAGGGAGTTGCTCCTTTCCAGTATGCCCGCGATGAA
>CAYWBV010000174.1:0-3902 GCA_964455785.1 uncultured Maribellus sp. | reverse complement strand
AAAAAGTATGTTTTTGCCGGGCGCGAACGCCATTCATCCTCGCGGTATCTCAACTGGGGTTACCCCGTGCGGATTATCCGCAGCAAAGATTATCTGCTGGTTTGGAACATGAAACCGGATCGCTGGCCGGCCGGCGACCCTCAGGCGCTGGATGACAAGGGAGAACTTCTTCCTTTGTATGGTATCGACGAAAACGGGGTTCACCATTCGGAATGGGCTTTTACCGATATTGACGCCGCACCTTCCAAGTCGTTTATCATTGAAAACTGGCAGGATGAAACCGTCAGGCCGTATTTCGATTGGGCACATGCCAAACGTCCCGAATTTGAGCTGTTCGACATTCAAAATGATCCATACTGCCTCGATAACCTTTCAGGAAAGGCGGAGTTTGCCGGAATTGAAAATGAGATGAAAACGGCGCTGACCGCGGAATTGACAAAATCGGAGGATCCGCGTGTGGTTGGGCCCGACAGGGAAGTTTTCGATACCTATCTTCGCTACAGCCCGATTCGCGAATTTCCCAAACCCGAAGATGTGGAATAGGAAAAATAGCTGTTGATATATTTTGTGAATCTTCGTGTTTTAGTGTCTTTGTGGCGAAAACAGGACTTTTGAGACGACCTCTTTCTTAGTCAGTCTGACTGCCTTTTACCGGCTTGTGTTTATCCGTTTCCGCTGCAGGAGGGTTTCCCTCTTTTTGATTTTTTCCGGTTTTTAAACTGTCAACCCAATCATCTACTTTCTTCGAAATCTTATCGCCTGCTTCGCGCGTTTTTTTCGCCGTCTTTTCAGCAAAGTCATCAATTTTATCGGGGATGTCACTCTGGTTAAACTGGTCTATCTTTTCTCCGATATAATCGCCGGTTTTCTCCGCATAATGGTCAATTTTGTCGAGTGCCCCGCTTTTTTTGAGCTTTTCCACCTGGCCTTCAATGATGTTTTCGGTCTTTTCAGCCAGTCTTTTTATTTTATCCCAAAAATCTTCATTCTTCGCGACCATACAAATCGTTTTACAGTTTTATCAAAATGGTTGCCGGCCTGGAATAAAATGAAACTCACTTTATGAAGGACGAAAGTGTAAAAATAACTGATTTATTCTTTTCTGCCGGATATTTGTTGTAGCTCATTGAAAGAAAAAAGACAGCTCCAGTACGTCAGAAAGTTGAACCATAAAACTATAATTATGAGCTAAGAAATATCAGAACAATTGCCGGTAGGGTAATTTAAGTATCTGATTATAACACCGGAAATCGTTTGATATCGGTTTCCCGCATCATTTCATAAATATGTTCGAAAATCTGTTCGACGTGTGGTTTCGAAAAATATTCTCCGTCAATTCCGTACGCAGGGCGGTGTTCCCGTGCCGGAAGTGTACGTGGCGCTGCGTCCAGGTAATCAAATGCTTTTTGTTCTTCCATTACTTTTTGCAGCATAAAGGCCGTGGCTCCGCCCGGAACATCTTCGTCCACAAAAATTACCTTTCCGGTTTTTTGTATGGATTGCAGAATTATATGGTTGACATCGAACGGGAGTAATGTCCTGACGTCAATCACCTCAACCGAAATTCCTTTTAATTCGAACAGCAGGTCGGCTGCTTTTTCGGCGTGGTGAACATTCCATCCGTAAGTTACCAGTGTAATATCAGTTCCAGTCTTTACAATTTCGGGTACTCCCAGCGGAACTCTGAATTCGCCGAAGTTGGCAGGCAGTTTTTCTTTTACATTATACCCTTTTAACGGTTCGATAACCAGCGCCGGGTCGTTGGCTTCCAGTAATGTGTTGTACATTCCTGCTGCCTGCGTCATATTTCTCGGCACACAAAGGTACATTCCGCGCATCGAACCCAGCAACATCTGCATGGGCGAACCCGCATGCCAGATGCCCTGCAACTGGTGACCGCGCGTACGCACAATAACCGGCGCAGCCTGTTTCCCTTTGGTGCGGTACTGCATGCTGGCCAAATCGTCGCTTATCTGCGACAGCGCATAAATGGTATAATCGAGATACTGGATTTCTGCAATGGGTCTGAACCCACGCAATGCCAGCCCGATTCCCTGTCCGATAATGGTAGCTTCTCGGATCCCGGCATCCGAAACCCGCTCGATGCCGTATTTCTCCTGCATTCCTTTCATACCCTGGTTAACATCGCCCATTTTGCCCGTGTCCTGACCAAAAGTGACGAGGTTGGGATATTTTTCGAAAAGAACATCGAAATTGCGGCTGATAATTTCTGAACCATTTACTTCGGGAGCATCGGCCGCATATTCCACTTCTTTCCCCTGAACTTTTATCGCTGAATCGTCACCCTCGCGGTACAACTGTTTGCTGTACATATCCGTGCTGCGTTCCTCGTACTTTTTAATCCAGTTTTGTAATTCATCGCGCACCGGTTTAACTTTTTCATTGAGGTGTAGTTCGAACGAAAGCCGTTTGGCAAAAGTGAGCAACGATCGGCGCGTGGGAAACACTTTATGGGTAATTTTTTCGAAATCGTCTAACTTGTCAATTTTTCCGGCTGTACTATTTTTTAGCGAATGAAGCAGAAGCAGCAACTGGCCCAACTCCTCCGAAAAACCGTTCATATAATTATTCCAGGCAGTATCGCGCGCTTCTCTGGCCCTTTTTTCCGCGCGCTTTTCAATTTTTGTCAGTGTTTCAACATCCGCCTTGGCATTTTCGAGCAACCACTTTTTAAACTGGTGAATCCCGTCAAACTCCTTCTCCCAATTCAGCCGTTCTTCGGTTTTGTACCGTTCGTGCGAGCCCGAGGTGGAGTGTCCGAGCGGCTGTGTAACTTCGTAAATATGGAAAACAACCGGTGTGTGTGTCTCCCTGCATTTCGAAATTCCTTCCGAAAAAGTCTGAATCAGTTTTGGATAGTCCCAGCCTTTACAAGTGTAAATTTCGATTCCGTTGCTGTTTTTTTCTTTCTGAAAACCTTTTAAAACTTTGGATATGCTCGATTTGGTCGTTTGCAGTGCAACCGGTACACTAATTCCAAAACCATCGTCGTAAACCGCGATGGCCAGCGGCACCTGCATCACCCCGGCTGCGTTAATGGTTTCGAAGAAAAGTCCCTCGGAAGTGCTGGCGTCGCCGATACTTCCGAAAGCCACTTCGTTTCCGGTAACATTGTTGTTCAGATGTTTTATCATTTCCGGTTTCTGGCGTGCAATTTTAGTCGCCTGCGCCAATCCCAGCAAACGTGGTATTTGCCCGGCGGTGGGCGAAATATCCGATGCTGAATTGTACTGTTCCGACAGGTTTTTTATTTCGCCTTTCGCGTTAATGTTTTGTGTACTGAAATGGTTGTTGAAGTTTCGCCCTACGGTCGATGGGTTAAACTCCACATCGGTGTCGCCGTAAATCATCGCGAAAAATTCTTCAGGCTGCATAAGTCCCAACGCCAGCATAAATGTCTGGTCGCGGTAATATCCCGAACGCCAGTCGCCTTTGCGGAATGTTTTAGCGTAGGCAATCTGTACAATTTCCTTTCCGTCGCCGAAAATTCCGAAATGTGCCCGTCCGTTGTGGACTTCGCGCCTCCCGAGAAGGCTGAGTTGCCTGCTTAAATAAGCAAGATAATAATCGTCAAGCGCCTCTTTTGTTGATATCTGGTCGATAGCGGTTAATTCTGATTTTTCTAAATACATACTTTTTAATTCAGACGTTTAAGTCTCGTAACCCATAAAATAACATTTCTGAAAAGGTTTTGTTTATACCAGCGGCGATGTGGTTTTAGCCCTTGCCGTTTTGTTGTTTTTGAAATAGTTTTCTCCTACGCCGCGTTGCCGTTTATAATAATGGTATAATTTTGATACATTTATTCAGTAGAACAGGAAAAAATTGAGCGCTATCCGCAAAATAATCCACATCGACATGGATGCTTTTTATGCGTCGGT
>CAYWBV010000173.1:7095-8431 GCA_964455785.1 uncultured Maribellus sp. | reverse complement strand
TCGCCAAATTGACCGGCCAGCATTTTATGGAGCGAATTTTTGGCTTCTTCCATCGATGGGATAATCAAGACACCCTTGCCCGCGGCCAGACCATCGGCTTTTAAAACGTACGGCGCGTTGAGTGTTTGAAGAAATTCCATGCCTTCATTCAGGTTTTCAGCCGAAACCGTGAGGTAGCGGGCTGTCGGAATCGCATGGCGTCTCATAAAATCTTTAGCAAAATCTTTACTCCCTTCAAGCAAAGCCCCGGTTTTTTTAGGACCGACCACCATTTTGTTTTTCAAGTCGGTATCGTTCGTAAAAAAGTCGTGAATACCTTCTACCAGCGGAACTTCGGGACCCACCAGCACCAAATCGATTTGTTTTTCGAGGACAATGTTTTTTATTTTTTGAAAATCGCAAACATCCGCATCAATGTTGGTGTCTATTTCGGCAGTGCCTGCATTTCCGGGCGCGAAAAAAAGGTTTTTAAGCCTGCTGCTTTGTTTAATTTTCCAACCCATCGCGTGTTCCCTTCCGCCGGAACCTATTATCAGAATATTCATCGAAAAAAGAGTTTTATAAATTGATTTTTTCAGATTTGTTACGCGGCGTTAAACCTCTCGAAATACGCTTGCAGTGAGTCCGCTATTTTTTTCGCCAGCTCGGTGTCGCCCGAATTTCTGACCATCCGTTCCATTTTTTGCAGATAAAACATGTTCCGCTGGATTTCTTCATTCACATCCTGGGTTTGTATCAATTTCCGATCGAGCGAAAGATAATAGCCCAGTTCGTTATCAAAAGTGCCGAATGCGGTTTCAACCATGGCTTTGCCTTTATCCACCGCTCCTGCTTTAAAATAACTTTCAGCTAATTCCATGGCGAAATATTCATACTGAACAATTTCGTTGGGGATCAGTTCCAGACAACGGTCGATGACAGCAACTGCTGAATCTTTTTTACCTTCGCTGATAAGCGCCGAAGCCAGCCGGTTAAAACTGTTGCGGATATTGGTCATCATCCTGACATTGTTTTCGTCGATATAAATATCGGGATCGTTCATGTTCCCGTACTCAAATTTGTTCATCAGGTTATCGTACATCAGGTCGGTCGCAACGGTACCAAATGAAAGGGATTGCGGTGAACTCTGGCCTTTTACCGGCACAAAACGGTACGCAAAACCTTCGGTCTGGAAATAGTCCTGCAGACCCATGTATTTGCTGCTCCCTACCGTAATAGCCCAGTAAACCGGACGCTCCCAGTTATTGGTTGCCAGCAGGTCCAAAATCATCATTTCATCTTTTGCAATATAATTCCGGTTGGAAAGGTCGATGGTGATGGTATCCACAATTTTGTC
>CAYWBV010000173.1:1682-6995 GCA_964455785.1 uncultured Maribellus sp. | reverse complement strand
TGGCATGTTTTCAGGTAGTTGGCGCCGAGATCGCGGGCGGTATATCTTCCCGAACGGTCGTGGTCATCCCAATTTTCGGCGCCCATAATCCCCGGCACAAGAATCAGCGCCACTACTCCGGTAATACCGGCAGCAACGGTTTCAGGCAGGTATTTCTTTAAAGCTTCGATGATAAACAATACTCCGAGCCCTATCCAGATAGTAAATGCGTAAAATGATCCGGCGTAGGCATAGTCGCGTTCGCGTGGCTGGTGCGGATACTGGTTCAGATAAACCACGATGGCCAGACCCGTCATCACAAACATCAGAAAAACGACCCAAAGCCCTTTTTTGCCTTCCTCTTTTTTATGGTATTGATATAAAATTCCCAGAATTCCTAAAATGAAAGGAAGAAAATAGTATGTATTCCGGCCTTTGTTGCGGGCCAGTTTGTCCGGGAGATTATCCTGGTCGCCCAACCGCCATTCATCGATAAATTTTATTCCACTCAGCCAGTTTCCGTGAATTACACTTCCATGGCTTTGAATGTCGTTTTGCCGGCCCACAAAATTCCACATAAAATACCGGAAATACATGTGGCTCACATGGTAGCGGAAAAAGAAACGCATGTTTTCGCTGAAGGTTGGTTTGATGATGGTCTCTGTTTCGCCGCGTTCGTTGCGGTACTGAATCCGGGTACCTTTTATTTTTCCCCACTGCTGGTAGTCGTCGGCATGAAAATCTTCCATGGTACTCCACATCCTCGGGAAAAAAGCTTTAAACCGGTCGTCGTAATTGGGAACTACCCTGTGGTAAGTAATTACATACTTCCCGTCGATAGGTGTATAAACCGGTTTTCCTTCCTTGTAACGTTCCTGCGGGTTTAACGGCGAGTTGTAATACTGACCGTAAAACAGGGGCCTGTCGCCATATTGTTCGCGGTTCAGGTAGCCCAGCAGCGAAAAAGCATTATTCGGGCTGTTCTGATCCATCGGAGGTTTGGCCGACGAGCGGATAATAATAAGGGCAAACGAAGAATAACCCAGCAAAATGACGGTGGTCCCGACAATTACCGTATTCCAAAAAACCTTGTTCTTTTTTGCCGTGTAATAAATCCCAAATACAATGGCTGCAATAAGCACGGCGAGATAAAATAGTAACCCCGAGTGGTAAGGCAGCCCAAACGTGTTGACAAACAACAGTTCGAACCACGAACCGATGGTTACCACACCGGGTATCAAACCGTACATAATTACGGCGAGTATAAGTAAAGAAACCGCCAGCGCCGTAAAAATTCCCTTACGGGTAGTTGGGTATTTTTTGAAATAGTAAACAAAAACAATGGCCGGGATAGCCAGCAGGTTCAAAAGGTGAACGCCGATGGAAAGTCCGACGATATACGAAATAAAAATAAGCCAGCGGTTGGCATACGCTTCGTCGGCCACGTTTTCCCATTTTAGTATCGCCCAGAAAACAATGGCTGTCATTAACGACGAGGTGGCATACACTTCGCCTTCGACGGCTGAAAACCAAAACGTGTCGGAGAAAGTATAGGCAAGCGCGCCCACCAAACCACTTGCAACAACCGAAATGGTTTGTCCCATTGTGATTTCAGCGTTTGATACCACTAACTTTTTTGCCAGATGCGTGATGGTCCAGAACAGAAACATGATGGTAAAAGCACTGGCCAACGCCGAAAGGATGTTGATCATAGCGGCCGCATTTTCGGGGCCGCCGCCAAAGAGGGTAAAAAACCGTCCGACGATCATAAAAAAAGGCGCCCCGGGAGGATGCCCTACTTCCAGTTTAAACGAGGTGGTTATAAACTCACCACAATCCCAGAAACTTACCGTGGGTTCGATGGTCATTAAATAAACAACGGCTGCGACGATAAAACTGATCCAGCCGAATAAATTGTTTAATAGTGTGTATTTCTTCATTGATCAATGTTTTCAATTAAAACCAAACTGGTCTGGAAATTTAATAGTTGCGAAGATAATTGTTTTGCCTCAAACTGAAAGAGCTGAAAAGGTTTTTAAATTTTTTTAAACTGGCCAACTTTTTTATCTTTTTCACCCCGTTTGGTATCATTTATCATCATAATCCCCGAAACTATTCTTCCTGTTTCAACTCCATCGCGGCGGGCCGAAAAATATTTTTCATTTTCGGTAAAGGAACATTCGCCCGAGACTTCAATTTTTTCGGGCGATAAACCACAATTCAGCAAAACCCGGCGGTTGGCTTCCCACAGGTTAAAATGGAATTTTCCTTTTCTGTTTTTTAAAAGAGTGGTTTCCGCATTTGGAATATTTTCCCGCACCTGCCCGACAACTTCGTCGCCCACCTCGTAAACTCCGGGACCGATTGACGGGCCAATCAAAGCCAGAATATTCCCCGGGAGCGAGTGATATTTTGAAATCATTTTCTGAACAGCAACTTCGGCTATTTTTTGTACCGTTCCCCTCCAGCCGGCATGTATCGCAGAAATCGCCTTTGTTTCCGGGTCAAAAAGCAGGATGGGCACGCAATCGGCAGTTTGTACACAAAGACAGATTCCGGGCTGGTTTGTCAGCAACGCATCGGTTTCTTTCAACTCCTGTAAAGGGATTTCCGAAAGTTCGGCCACGCAGTTGGTATGGGTTTGCCTGGGGAAAACCAATTGTACCGGTTCGATGTCCAGTATTTTCGCCAGTTGCTCCCGGCTTCCCTGAAAGATTTCCGCAGAGTCTCCGGTAAACCGCGGCAGGTGGTTTTTAATCGTTTTTTTGGTGGTTGAAAAAGCCAGCAGATTCCGGTGTGGCGCAAACACGTTATAGTACACAAGATGTTCCTTTTTATTCATTTCGCAGCAATTCGTTAAGTTTTCCCCGGTGGAGCAAAGTAACTGTTTTTCGTTCCATTTTGATAAGGCCCTCATTTTGCATTTCGCTTAAAACACGGGCCAGCGAGGGGCGGGTGACGCCAAACAAGCCGGCCAGTTGCTGCTGTGTGTGGTTCAGTTCAACGGAATGTAACCTGTCGCCCGCCTGTGTCAAAAGGAAGTGGGCCATCTTTTCCTTTATGGTTTTGAAACTTAAAAAATGCAGCTTCTGTGTTAAAAACTGTGTCCGGGTTGACATGCTGTCCAGGTAGTTTTTCAGGATTTGGGCATTTAACTGAAGCAACTTCAAAAATTCGGGAACCGGCACCGAAAGAATTTTAACGTCGCTGTTTGCGGTAACCGTAACCGGGAACTTGTTCTCTTTTCCGAAAAGAAAAGCGGCAGCCAGCGGTTTAGGCGCTTCCACATCTTCTATTTTGATGGTTTTCCCCGAATAGTCGATCATCTCGCCGCGTACACATCCAGCCAACACAATATAAAGGTTGTTTACGGTTTCGCCTGAAATGGCAACCACTTCTTCCTTTTTAAATTTTTTTACCTGGAAATGAATTTTATGCAGCAGCAATTTGGTTTCATTTTCCTGAATTCCTCTAAAAACAGGGCATTGGCTCAGCAATTGAAAATCGATCATACTTCTGTTTTTGTAACAATTGATACAAGTTCAAAAACGCCTGTGTTTTATTTTTGTTGTCTAAAATGAAAGACGATGTTACGCGAAATTGTAAAAATAAATGAAGACCTGTGCGATGGCTGCGGTCAGTGTGTACCCAACTGTCATGAAGGCGCTCTCCGGATTATCGATGGCAAAGCAAGGTTAATCAGCGAGTTGATGTGCGACGGACTGGGCGCCTGTATCGGTTTTTGTCCGCAGGATGCGATTACCATTGAAAAACGCGAGGCCGACGAATACGACGAGGAAGTGGTGATCAGGCAGATGATAAAAAGCGGGAAGGCCACCGTTTTTGCGCACCTGAAACATTTGCAGGAACATGGCGAAACGGGTTATTTAAACATAGCGCTCAATTATATCCGTTCGAACCGCGAATCGATGCCGTTTCAAATCAGCGAAGTACACGATTTGCTGCATCCCAGGCAGGAACAAAAGCCGGAACCGGCCGGCGGAGGTTGCGGATGTGCGGGTTCCGCCCCGCAAACGTTTTCTGTCGCCGGGTTAAAAATGGCGACCCCGGAAACCGAGGTTCCGTCGGCGCTCACACAGTGGCCGGTACAAATGCACCTGATCAATCCCGCGGCTTCCTATTTCCACGGCGCCGATCTTTTGATGGCGGCCGACTGCGCCGGTTTTGCCTACGGAAATTTTCACCGCGATTTTATTCAAGGTAAAAAAGTGGTTATTGCCTGCCCGAAACTCGACCAGGGGAAAGACATATATATCCATAAACTGATCCGCCTGATTGACGATGCCCGCATAAATACCATTACCGTAGTCATTATGGAAGTGCCTTGCTGCGGCGGGTTGTCGCAAATGGTACAAATGGCGGTGCAGGCGGCCTCGCGGAAAGTTCCGGTCAAAGAAGTCGTTATCAGTATCCGGGGCGAAGTACTGGAAGAAGGGTGGGTTTAAAAAACAAATCGTATTCATTTTGAACGAAATCCGGAAATAATCTTTTAAAATTTTCAGTGTTTATAAAAAATTTATACTTTTGCAACACTTTTTTCGGATCGTGAGCTGGATATCAAAATACGACATTGCATTTAAAGGACTTGCAGAAGGCCTGCACGAATTTGATTTCCAAATCGACGATACGTTCTTTGGACATTTTGAAGGGAGCCTGGTTGACAAAGGCGATGTGGCGGTAAAAGTAACGTTTGAAAAACGCAGTGCATTTTTAAAACTGCACCTGAAAATAAAAGGTTGGCTCGAACTTACCTGCGATCGTTGCCTGGAAGTGTATCAGCAAAAGATTAAAAACAAAGCTGAAATTTTTGTGAAGTTCGGGGAAAAAGAGTTCGAAGAAGGTGAAAACGTGATTTGGATTTTACCTGAGGAACACCAGATCAACGTGGCTCAAATCATTTATGAATACATTTCTCTGAGTATTCCGCTTCGGCAGGTGCATCCGAAAGATGAAACCGGCAAAAGGGGCTGCAATCCGGAGATGGTAAAACGATTAAAAGAATATATGCATTCGGGCAGAGAGGAAAAGCCGGCAGCCGATCCTCGCTGGGATGTCTTAAAAAATTTAGAAAATAATAATTAAAACTTACATAAAATGGCACATCCAAAGCATAAACACTCGTCAACGAGAAGGGATAAAAGACGCACGCACTACAAAGCTGTTGCGCCTACACTTGCTACCTGTTCCAATTGCGGAACAACTGTAAAATACCACACCGTTTGTCCGGAATGCGGATATTACAGGGGAAAGCAGGTTATCGTAAAAGAAATTGCAGTCTAAACCAGGTTTTACCTGGTTTTTTTGTTTCTGCCC
>CAYWBV010000173.1:0-1582 GCA_964455785.1 uncultured Maribellus sp. | reverse complement strand
GCTGATTTTTCGAACCATTAAATGAATTGTTCAGCCTGAAATGGAAGCTTTTGTTAACCTCCGGCAGATTCATCCCCTCGGTTTATCTTTTTTGCCACAGTTAAGGTCTATATTCACCCTGTTTTTTTATAAAGGAATGATCGGAAAAATTAATTTGTTGAAATAAAGTCGGGCAATTATGGCAAAAATCAGGGCGGCGATAACCGGAGTGGGCGCGTTTTTACCGGAATACCGGTTGACCAACGAAGAGCTGAGTACAATGGTCGATACTTCGGACGAATGGATCATGCAGCGTATTGGGATAAAGGAACGCAGGATACAAAAGGAGAAAGGTAAAGCCACCAGCGACATGGGGGTTGCTGCCGTAAAAGAACTGCTGAACAAAACCAACACCCCGGCCGATGAAGTTGACCTTCTGATCTGTGCCACCATCACCCCCGACATGCCTTTCCCGGCCACCGCCAATATAATTGCCCACAAAGCCGGAATCCACAATGCATGGAGTTTTGATTTGAATGCTGCCTGCTCAGGTTTTATTTTTGCCCTGGCTACCGGCGTCCAGTTTATCGAATCGGGGCGGTACCGAAAAGTAGTGATTGTGGCTGCCGAAATGATGTCGGCCATCACCAATTACAACGACCGCACCACCTGTCCGCTTTTTGGCGATGCCGGAACTGCGGTGATGTTGGAACCGACCATCGAAGAAGTGGGTGTTTTCGACTATATTAACCATGTTGACGGGCTGGGACGCCACCATCTGCACATGAAAGCCGGCGGCTCGCTGCGGCCCGCATCCATCGAAACCGTTCAAAACGGCGAACATTTTGTCTATCAGGAAGGACAGACCGTGTTTAAACATGCCGTTTCGGGAATGGCCGACGTAGCTGCGCAGATTATGGAACGCCACAACCTTCGGCCCGAAGAAATCGCCTGGGTGGTTCCGCACCAGGCCAACATGCGTATTATCGATGCCACCGCACGACGGATGGGGCTGGGCAGCGACAAGGTGATGGTCAACATTCAAAAATACGGAAACACCACTTCGGCAACCATTCCGCTATGTTTGTATGATTACGAAAAACAGTTAAAAAAAGGCGACAACATTATTTTGGTGGCCTTTGGCGCCGGGTTTACCTGGGGCAGTGTGTATCTCAAATGGGCGTACGACACCCCGGAGAATAAATAGGCGCACTTTCCCGAAAAAATAAGTTTTGCTTTTGCTTCCGAACCAAAAATTTGTAATTTCAAACCCGCTAAAAATCGACTAATTTCAAAATAAACGGAGCAGGAGTTACATTAAAAAAATCTCAGGATGGCAAAACAGACTACGTACAGCGAACCGCAAGGACAATCGATAAATATTATCAACGAGGGGACCCTGATTAAAGGAGATATTACCGCAGGCGGCGACATCCGTATCGATGGCGAACTTACCGGCAACATCGAAGCCAAAGGGAAGCTGGTTATCGGCCCCAAAGGAAAAGTGGACGGGCAGGTAAACTGCAGCAACATCGAAGTTTCGGGGTATATCAAAGGAAAAATTACGGTTTCCGAACTGCTGACCATGAAATCGTCGGCACAG
>CAYWBV010000172.1:0-8438 GCA_964455785.1 uncultured Maribellus sp. | reverse complement strand
CCCAAATCGGGATGGGTTGATTGTTGACCGGGTTGATGGCATACCTCCCGGTAAATACACCGGTTTTTACCTTTGCCAGATCGGTACGGTCCAAATCCGATTTTAACGCCGCCGCCTTGATATAATTTTCAACATCCTGTTTTTTATCGGGTGTTGTGATTTCATTGATAAGTTGATGTTCGGGCGCGATAACCATGTAGGTCGCGCCAAACAATGTGTCGGGGCGGGTGGTGTACACGCGGAGTTTTTTACCCAGTCCGTCGATTTCGAAATCTACTTCGGCGCCGGTCGATTTACCGATCCAGTTACGCTGCATATCTTTTACGCCTGCCGGCCAGTCAAGGGTTTCCAGCCCCTGCAGCAACCGTTCGCCATAATGGGGGATTCGGAGCAACCATTGTTTTAAATTTTTGCGGATAACCGGATTGCCGCATTTTTCGTGCGAACCGTCAGTAAGCACTTCTTCGTTGGCGCAGACTGTTTTGCACGAGTCGCACCACCAAACCTGCGCGTTATCGTAATACGCCAGCCGTTTGTTGCCGATGTATTTTTTGATGGCTTCCTGGCCTTCGTTTTTAATTTTTTCAGGAATGACCAGTTCCGAAATGGGGCGGCCTTTTTGCTGTTCTTCATCAAACCAGGTGTTGTACAACTGTTTGAAAATCCACTGGGTCCATTTAAAATATTTGGGGTCGGTGGTATTGATTTCGCGGTCCCAGTCGTAGCTTAACCCGATCGATTTAATCTGACGGCGGAAATTGTCGCAGTTTTTTTGCGTGGTAATGGCGGGGTGCGTCCCGGTTTGTATGGCATATTGTTCGGCCGGAAGTCCAAATGCATCGTAACCCATCGGGTGGAGTACGTTAAAACCTTTCATCCGTTTGTAACGGCTCAGGATATCGGTCGCCGTGTAACCTTCAGGGTGCCCCACATGCAAACCCGCTCCCGAAGGATAGGGAAACATATCGAGGATGTAATATTTCGGTTTCGAAAAATCGTCGGGGGTTTTGAATGTTTTGTTTTCTTCCCAGTACTTCTGCCATTTGGGTTCTATTTCCGCAAAATTGTATTCCATTTTTTCTTTGTTGAATAAGATTCTGATTGTAAAGCCGCAAAGATAAAAAAATGATTTGCCTCAGCAGAAAAATGAAAATAAAAAACCCGACAGATTGTTTTTGTGTAAACTCCGGTTTTTTGTTCTGAATGTGTTTTAATATCTGTAATTTCACGAAATCGAAAAGAATGAACAAAATGAATATGAACAAAGAAAATTTTATCTCGAAAGTATCTGCCTCATACAATTTTTCAGGAGAATGGATTCTGGCAGGCTCTGCCGTTTACGATAATGACTACGAAACCGGCGTGCAGATAAAGATGCCTTTAAAAACTTTCAACCGTCACGGGTTGATTGCCGGGGCAACCGGAACCGGGAAAACCAAAACCCTGCAGGTGATTGTGGAAGAGCTTTCGAATGCTGGTGTGCCGGTGCTGGTGATGGATGTAAAAGGCGACCTTAGCGGACTGGGAGCTCCCGGAACCATGAACCCGATTATCGAAAAACGGGCAAAACAGATTGGCATAGCTTGGGAAGGCAAAGGTTTTCCGCTGGAGTTTGTGAGTATTTCTGACGAACCCGGAGCAAAAATGAAAGCCACAGTTTCGGAATACGGACCGGTTTTGTTAGCTAAAATTCTGGATTTAAACGACAACCAGGCCGGTGTTTTGTCGATGATTTTTAAATATTGTGACGACCGTCAACTGCCGATTCTCGACCTCAAAGACCTGAAAGCTGTGATTAAATATATTCAGGAGGAGGGAAAAGAAGATTTTCAGCGCGATTACGGTTTTATGCATTCCACCTCGGCCGGAACCATTACCCGCGCCATTATCGGGCTCGAACAGCAAAATGCCGAAGATATTTTTGGCGAGCCGTCGTTTGAAATCGAAGACCTGATGCAGACCACCCGCAGCGGCGAGGGCGTGATTAACGTACTGCGTCTTACCGATATGCAGACAAAACCTGCGCTTTTCAGCACATTTATGTTGTGTTTGCTGGCTGAAATATTTGAAAAGATGCCCGAGTTGGGCGACCCGAAAAAACCCGAACTGGTAATGTTCATCGACGAGGCGCACCTGATTTTTAACAACGCCTCGAAAAGCCTGTTAGACCAGTTTGAGATGACCATCAAACTCATCCGCTCAAAAGGGGTGGGCATTTTCTTTATCACACAGTCGCCCACCGATATTCCCGCCGCCATTCTGGGACAGCTCGGCACCAAGGTGCAACACGCGCTGCGAGCTTTTACTGCCAAAGACCGCAAAGACATTAAAACAGCTTCTGAAAATTATCCTTATTCGGAGTATTACAAAGTTGACGAACTGATGACACAGTTGGGAATCGGCGAAGCGCTGATTTCGACGCTGGACGAAAAAGGCCGGCCGACCGAACTGGTACACACCGTGGTGCGGCCGCCGTTTTCGAGGATGGATGTGCTCACCGACTTTGAAATAGGGCAGATTCTGAAATCCTCGTCGCTGGCAAAAAAATACAATGTGGAAGTTGACAGAGAAAGCGCCTACGAAATTTTGCAGGAGAAAATTGCCCGGGCAAACCAAAAAGAAGAAGAAGCACAGGAAGAAGATTACGGAACACTGCGCCGCCAAAACGATTACGAGCGCCCCGCACCACGCCGCAGAGAAGAACCTTCGAATTTTGAAAAGATTATGAAAAGCCCGGTTACCCGCACCATTGCAACCGAAATTACCCGCGGACTTCTGGGTGTTTTGGGTTTGCGAAGTACAACAAGAAGGTCTTCGACAAGGAGGTATAGGTAGTGAGTAAAATAATAGATGATAATTTTCAGACCCTTCTGGCTTTGGTGGCTTGATGGGTCTGAAAAATCAGTTCTAATACTAAAGTGAGAAAAACTTCACGCTCCAGCGCGATTTTATCGCGTTGTTTAACCGGTTAAATTATCAGCCCAAAAAATCAGAATAGACAACACGGATTTCAAATCTCCTCCCCAAAAGTATCGCCGTTGTTTACGTTGCCCGTGGTAAAACCGCGGTTGAACCACGTCATACGTTGTTCCGAGGTTCCGTGAGTAAACGAGTCGGGCACCACGTACCCCTGCGATTGTTTCTGAATGCGGTCGTCGCCCACAGCCTGCGCGGCATTCATGGCTTCCTCAATATCGCCGGCTTCAAGGATGTTTTTCATTTTTTGTGCATGGTGCGCCCAGATTCCGGCATAAAAATCGGCCTGTAATTCAAGCCGCACGGTTTGTTCGTTGTATTGTTTTTCACTCACATTTCCACGGAGCGAATGAACCTTGTCAAGTGTTCCCATTAATTTCTGAACGTGGTGACCCACTTCGTGCGCCACAATGTAGGCAACCGCAAAATCGCCCTGTGCACCCAACCGTTCCTGCAGTTGCTCCAGAAAATTCAGGTCAATGTACACCTTTTCATCTCCGGGACAATAAAACGGGCCGGTGGCCGACTCTGCAAAACCACAGGCCGACTCTACAGCACTGTTAAACAAAACAAGCGTGGGCTCGCGGTAAGCTAATCCTGAGTTTTCGAAAAGCATGTGCCACACATCTTCGGTATCGGCAAGCACCACACTTACAAATTCCGTGAGTTCCTGTTCATGTGCGGAGGGTTGGTAATCTGTTGCTGTTTCGGTAACACCCTGTTGCTGCATTACGTTCAACACCGATTGCGGGTCGCCACCCAGCAGCATCACAATGAGGGCAATAACAATGGTTGCAATACCGCCACTTACTCCCACTTTTCGCCCGGTGCTCATTCCGCGCCGGTCTTCTACATTCGAACTTTGTCGTCTTCCTTTGTAACGCATGATTTTTGATTTTTAAATTTAAACAGGAAATTTCCTAATCAATTAACACCGTTTTTTACTGAAAATTTTTCAGATTTTAATTCCGGCCATTTGATATCCATATTTTCGAGCGCTTTTAAAACAACCTGAGCCACATAATAGAGTTTCTGCCAGTTAACATCAGCCGGGATAAAATGCCAGGGAACTTCGTTACAACGCTCAAAAATGGATTCATATACTTCGTGATATTGATTAAATTTTTTGCGGGTTTCCCAGTCTCCGTCGTTGTGTTTCCAGTGTTTGCGGGGGTTTTCAATCCGCTCGGTCAGTCGGCGCTCCTGCTCTTCGGGCGAGACATTCAGAAAAAATTTAAGAATAGTGGTTCCGTTATGGCTGACCTGCTTTTCAAATTCGTTAATAAGCGAATACCGCTGTTCAATCAGTTTTTCCGGGAATATTTTTTCAACTGATGGAACCAGAATGTCTTCGTAATGTGAGCGGATAAAAACCTGAATCATCCCTTTTTGCGGGGTGTGCTGGTGTACACGCCATAAAAAATCGTGAGCATATTCTTCGGGAGTTGGTTTTTTAAAACTTTTAACTGAAATCCCCACCGGATTGCAGTAATCCAGCAACTGGCGGGTCAAACCGTCTTTTCCCGATGCGTCGAGCCCTTGTAAAATAATCAGAAGGCTGCTTTTGGCTTCGGCATACATTTGGTACTGTAGCTCACCTATCTTTTTCAGGATGGTTTTCAGCTCTTCTTTGATGGTTGCTTTATCAAGCGATTGGTCAAATGTATTCATGCTCATAATCATAAAATTTTAATTGAATTCAACATTCAAATGGTATAAACTGAGGAATTGTCCAACAAATGTCAATGAATGAAAACAACTTTAATGAGTTGAAATATAGTGAAAAATTATTTTTTAAATGGGAAGAACAGGCTTTTATCTTCTCATTGAATTCACCCAAACAAAAGGGACCAGCGACTCACGTTAATTGAAAGGTATGTTTTTTGTTCGGTAGCCGGGACAAACTGTTATTTTTGCACCAAAATTTTCTAAAAGTGAAAATAGTAACCATCCTGTTTTTGTTTTTTGCCACTGTATTGGTTGCAAGAGGCCAAACAATTCAGGTTATCGATTTAAAAACCGGGAAACCAGTGGAAGGAGTTCTTCTGATTTCGTCAACAAAGACAACTCAAACCGATGAGTTGGGAAGGGCAAATCTGGATTTATTTGAAAACGAGGAACTGATTCTTTTTCAACATTCTTCATTTTTGAAACAAACTTCGCCCAAACAAAAAATAGTAGAGCAGGGTAGAATTGTTTTGCTTGTTGAAGACCCTGTCCGGCTCGACGAGATCGTAATTTCAGTGAACCGCTGGGAGCAGTCGAAGGCTGAGATTGCTCATAAAATTGTTTCGGTAAGCGGCACCGAAATCGGGCGTTACAATCCGCAAACCACCGCCGATTTGGTAGGGACCAGCGGGGGTGTGTTTGTTCAGAAAAGTCAGTTGGGTGGCGGCAGTCCTATGATACGTGGTTTTTCGGCCAACCGGGTTTTGATGGTCGTTGACGGAATAAGGATGAACAATGCGATTTACCGCAGTGGTAATCTTCATAATATCATTTCGCTCGATGCCCATTCGATTGAAAACACCGAAATTATTTTTGGACCCGGCTCGGTAATTTACGGGAGCGATGCGCTGGGCGGAGTAATGAGTTTCAGTACGCTGAGACCTAAACTTTCAACCGGAGCCGGGCCTGATCCTTCGGGTAAAATCTCGGCACGTTTCTCCGGCGCCAATTTCGAAAAAACAATAAACGGGACCATTAACCTCGGCGCAAAAAAGTGGGCCACCGTTATCAGTTCTTCCTTTTCCGGTTTTGATGATTTGCGGATGGGCTCTTTTGGTTTGGATGAATACCTGCGCCCGGAGTACGTTTTGCAGGGCGGTTTTGACGGAACGGATAAGATAGTTCAGAATAACAATCCAAAAATTCAGAAATACACCGGGTACAATCAGTTCAATATTCTCGGAAAAATAAGGTTTCGGCCCAACGAGGCTTTGGAAATCAATATCAGCGCCAACCATTCGCAAACTTCGGATATTCCGCGTTACGACCGGCTGATTGTTTACCGGAACGACCGCCTCCGCTACGGCGACTGGTATTACGGTCCGCAAAAATGGACCCTTTTTTCAGGGCAACTGCAATATCAGGGCAAACATATTTTATTCGATAAGATCAATCTTTTAAGCGGTTATCAATTCTACACTGAAAGCCGTTTCGACCGGAATTTGGATCATTCTGCGCGCAACGGGCGTCGGGAAGATTTATCCATCTTTTCAGTCAATCTTGACTTCGGAAAAACCATCGATAAACAGAACGAACTCTTTTACGGATTCGAAACTTATTTCAACCGAATCCATTCGGCCGGTTCGACTTTTGATTTGCTTACGGGCGAAAGGGAAACTATCCCGTCGCGTTATCCCGACGATTCGGACTACGGGAGTGTGGCCGGTTACTTTTCGTACAAACTCAACCTGAAAAAGAAAGTGATTTGGCAGGCAGGCGTCCGGGCTACACACACGTGGCTGAGTGGCCGGTTTGAGCCGGAATATTACCATTTTCCGTTCGACGGATTCGACATGAAAAATACGGCCGTAAACGGAAATGTCGGTCTGGTATGGCACCCCACCCGGGAGTGGCAGATCAATGGAAATGCTTCCACGGGGTTTCGTTCGCCCAATATCGACGATGCGGCCAAAGTTTTTGATTCGGAACCGGGAAACGTGGTGGTTCCCAATCCCGATTTGAATCCGGAGTATGCACGAAACTTCGAAATTGGAATTATCAGAAGTTACGCCAGCAAAGCGCGTGTTGAAATCAACATTTTTTATACGCGGCTGAAAGATGCCATGGTACGGCGCGATTTTTTGCTGAACGGTCAGGATTCAATATTGTACGACGGGATAAAAAGTAAAGTGGAGGCCCTGGTCAATGCCGATGCCGCAGATATTTACGGCGGAAGTTTTTCGTTCGAATACCTCTTCTCCAATTCCATCCGCACCCGGAACGATTTGACGTTCACCACCGGTGAAGATTCGGATGGTTATCCGGTACGGCACGCGCCTCCGGTGTTCGGCAGCCTGCACCTGATTTTTGAAAATCAAAAATGGTTTGCCGATTTGTATGCCGATTACAGCGGCAGGCTCGATTACGAGGACCTGGCGCCTTCGGAGCAGGAAAAACCTTATATGTATGCCACCGACGAAAACGGGAATCCCTGGTCTCCGGGCTGGTGGACGCTAAACCTGAAAGCAACGTACCCGGTAAAAAAAATCGTAACATTGAGCGGCGGTGTGGAAAACATTCTCGATAAACGGTACCGTACTTATTCGTCGGGGATTGTTGCGCCGGGCATTAACTTTATTTTGTCGGTAACGGCCCGTTTCTGAATTTTTAACATTTCCGGATATTTATTCTTTTTTCGCCTGACGGTTTGTGTTTTAGCAGGGATTATAAGATTGATTTTTGTTTTTTTTACCCTTTTGTGGCAACGAATCATTTTCGTTTTATACTAAAAAGACACATTGCCCGTTTTTTTAAGCAGGAAGGCAGGAAAAACAATCAATTTTAACATTACTAATTTATTTAATTCGGTATTGCCTTCCCAGAGGGGCGCCAGGCGTCCCTCTTTTTTTTACTTTTAACCCTGAAATGAAGATCGAAAATAAAATAGAACCGCTGTTAAATGGCCCCATGAAGTTCGCCGGATATACTTTTTTATTGCTGGCGGTTTTTTTGGTTTACGAAGGTTCGGTTTTGGCCGGAATAGTTGTGGTATTGCTGGTTTCCTTTTTTGTTTTTTCGTTTTCGGGTGTTGAAATTGATACAACCGGCCGCCGGATAAAACAATACAACCGGATTTTCGGGCTTTTTAAAACCGGCCGGTGGAAAAGTCTCGACGCTTTTCCCGGGATTACGCTGGTTCCCATGCGAAGAGTAAATACTTTTGCCAGTCGATCGAACCGTACCACCACAACCATTCAGAATGATTACCGGATTTACCTCATCAACAAAGCCAGAAAACCGGCGGTTGCCATCAAGGTTTGCAAAAACCCGGAACAGGCGCAAAACAGCCTCGACGAGTTTTCCATCTGGCTGAAACTGCCGGTATATTCCATAAAACGGTAAAAAACTACACAAAAAAGTTTCGGTTGATTGGAATCCGGCCGGTGGCGAAAAAAATCATTTCCCCGGAGTGGCCCGCTCAACCTGATTTTCAACCAAAATAAATCCGGCGAAAATGGCGGAAGTTGCTGAACGATAGCGCCCTGTTACATTTTGAGGCGTCCTGTTAGATAGGGACCCCGTCCAGTAGGTTTTTGAGTCGTCCTGTTACTCCCTGACCCCTTCCAGCGTAACTGGGCGGGGTCAGAAGTCAACTGGACGGGGTCACACCTCAACTGGACGGGGTCAAAAGTAAACTGGAAGACCCCATTACCCAACTGGACGGGTAAAAACCAAACAGGAAGGTGTCAAAATGGAACTGGACGGCCCCGTCTCCCAACTGCAAGCTGACTTTC